>CAJLYN010000059.1 GCA_905210875.1 uncultured Bacteroides sp.
CATATCCGCAACCCACAATGGAAGCACATCTTCTGGCAGTCCTTTGCGTTTGGCAAAATCATATTTTAGACAATCTGTATTTCTTCGATCTACATGCTCATCAAAATTTAAGTTTCTCTCTGGCATCTTATTCACCTCGTACTTTTGCAAATACCTGTTCCAGCTCGTTTAATAAGTCTTTGATATTCTCAATTCCAACAGACATTCTTAACACACAGTCTGTGATTCCATTTTTTACTCGGATCTCTTCTGGAACATCTGCATGTGTCTGTGTTGCTGGATATGTGATCAATGTTTCAACTCCTCCTAAGCTCTCTGCAAATTTGATCATTTTAACATTTTCAAGAATTTCAAATGCATACTCTTTTTTCGTAAGTTCAAAGGTAAGCATTGCTCCAAATCCTCTTGCCTGTTTCTTCATGATCTCATATCCTGGATGTTCTTCAAATCCTGGATAAATAACTTTCCCTACAATATCCTGTTTCTTTAACCATTTAGCGATCTCTATCGCATTTTCCTGTGCACGGTCCATACGGACTCCTAATGTCTTGATCCCTCTTTGGATCAGAAAACAATCAAATGGTGCTAATCCGGCTCCTGTTGTCTTGATCAGGAATCGGAATCTTTCACTGATATCTTCTCTATTTGTCACTAAGAAACCAGCCAGTGTATCATTGTGGCCCCCAAGATATTTTGTTCCGCTGTGTACAACGATATCAGCTCCAAGATCTAATGGATTCTGGAAATATGGGGATAAAAATGTATTGTCAACGATCAGAAGAAGGTTATGTTCCTTTGTGATTTCTGCTAATGCCTTGATATCTGTGACATTCATTATTGGATTTGTCGGTGTTTCGATATAAACTGCCTTTGTATTTTCTCTGATATATCCTGCGACATTTTCTTTGTAACAATCTACGCTGCTGAATTCAATTCCATTTTTCTCTGAAACGTGATTAAATAAACGGATACTTCCACCATATAAATCCGCATCAACGATCAGATGATCTCCTGGTTTAAATAATTCCATCATCAGTGTGATCGCTGCCATTCCAGATGAAAATGCTAATGCATCGATTCCATTTTCTAAAGAAGCAACTGTTTTCTCTAAATGTTCTTTTGTTGGATTCTGTAAGCGGCTGTAATCATAACCTGTACTTTGTCCAACACCTGGATGTGCGTAAGTTGCTGTCTGATAGATTGGGTATGTCATCGCACCATAGTGGTGGGTCGAGTCTTCTTTTTCTTCTAAATGAATACATTTTGTCTCTATTTCTCGTGCCATATATATCTCCTGTCTCATCCTATGTTTTATTCTATCTCAAATTAGTTCTATCCAAAAAAATGTAAGAACAGCATATAACTCACTGTTCCAAGTAAAATGCTGATCAAAGTATTATGTTTCCACTTATAACTAACTGCTGTGATCAGTGCTGCAATTAATTTCCATAATCCGTCTGCCACAAAATCATCTCCGACATCTTTTAGGCAATATACGATCAGCACTGCCATGATCGAAGATGGTAACACCATTCCTAATCGTTTGATCTTATCTGGAAGTTCTTTTCCTTCTTGAAATACAAGAAAAGGGAGGGCTCGAAGTCCAAATGTGATCACGGCTGAAACTAAGATTGCGATCACTGCCATTTTTGCATTCATTTTTCTTCCCCTTTCTGTCTAACTTTCCTGCTGTTTACTGTTCCAGAAGATCAAAACTCCAGAAACGATCACTAAGGCTGGCAGCATAAATGCGGTCTGCCCAAAGATCAGTAATGCGATGATCGCGATCAAGATTCCTGCAATCGCTGGAAAATGCTTGTCCGCTTTTTCCCATTGATCGATAAAAATGATGATAAATAATGCAGTCATACAAAAATCAATCCCTGTTAATTCAAATGGAATCAATTGCCCGATCAAACCTCCCATCACAGCTCCAAACATCCAGTAACATCTGCTGAAGAATGCGACAAGAAACATCTCTTTTCTGCTGTTTTCATCTTTGTCTTCGATCGTACAGTTTACTGCATACGTTTCGTCTGTCATCGTATGGATCATATAAAGTTTCTTTCTTCCCATCTTTCGGAATATCTCCAAAAATGAAAGACTGTAAAAACTCTGCCTGCTGTTCATCAAGAGTGCCGTCACTGCGATCGTCACAATGGATGCCCCACTGCTTAAAAATGTGATCAGGACAAACTGGAATGCTCCTGTATACACAGTAAGACTTGTAAAAAGCGAATAATACCACGCAAATCCAGCATTCTCCATCATCATTCCATATGCCATACTGACAAATACATAGCTGCACATGATCGGTATGGATTTGATAAAAGCTTGTTTTGTTACATCTTTTACGCCTTGCATAAATCCTTCACAACTTCCCCTGCAATGATCAGTCCTGCGACAGATGGTACAAATGCTGTACTACCTGGGATTGCTCTTCTTTCTGTACATTTATGTTTTGCTCCTGGAGGACAGATACAGTTTGTTCTGCAACTGTTTGCCATATCGTCTTTAGGTTTGATCGGCATTTCTTCAGAGTATACAACTTTTAATTTCTTAACTCTTCTCTTCTTTAACTCTCTTCGCATAACCTTTGCAAGAGGGCATACTTTTGTCTTATAGATATCTGCCACTTTAAACTGGCTTGGATCTAATTTATTTCCAGCTCCCATACTGCTGATGATCGGTACATTCTTTTCCTTTGCTGCCATAACTAATGAGATTTTTGCTGTTACTGTGTCAACAGCATCAACGATGTAGTCATATTCCTCAAATGGAAATTCCTCTGCATTTTCAGGTAAGAAGAAGCATTTGTGAACGTTGACTTTCGCATCTGGATTGATCTCTAAGATACGGTCTCTCATCACTTCTACTTTGTATTTTCCAATTGTTTTTCTTGTTGCAATGATCTGGCGGTTTAGGTTTGTTAAGCAGACTTTATCATCATCAATAAGGTCGAACTCACCGATACCGCTTCGTACTAAGGCTTCGCATACATATCCACCAACACCACCGATTCCAAAGACAGCAACTCTGCTGCCTGCTAATTTATCAAGTGCTTCTTTTCCAAGTAATAGTTCTGTTCTTGAAAACTGATTTAACATTTCTTTCTCCTTATAATTAGAATAAACTAGCGGAGCCTGGCATTTATCTGACCATGCTAAGCTTCCGCTAGTTTGTATTTCCTACTATTTCTATTGGTTTTAATTATATGTGAACGATGATTGGATGTCAAGACTGTTTTCTCTCATTGATTATATCTTTGCCTCGCAGAGTTTTATCTATTGAGTTTTCCTACACACAAGGAAAAAAGACCCTGCTATATAACTATTGAAATATCCATGAACGAGATTCTCATTATTATCTTTCTTATTTTACTGAATGGACTTTTTTCGATGTCGGAGATGGCTGTGGTTTCGGCCCGCAAATCGAGTTTGGCTTCTGATGAAAAGAAAGGTAGCAAGTCGGCGACGACAGCATTGAAGTTGGCTTGTGAACCCGAAAAATTCTTGTCGACCGTGCAGATAGGCATTACGCTCATCGGGATTCTCACCGGTATCTATTCGGGAGCGACATTGTCCGACGATTTTGCGTCGTTGCTGTTGAAGTGGCAGGTGCCGGCAATATATGCTCAACCGTTGGCACAGACCATCATAGTCATTCTGGTTACCTACTTTACCATCATCTTTGGCGAGTTGGTTCCTAAACGCATAGGCATGAGTTCGGCCGAACGCATATCCAAACTGATAGCACCTTTCATGTATTTTGTATCAATCGTGGCGGCACCTTTTGTGTGGATTCTGGCGAAAAGCACTTCTGCCATTTTCCATCTTTTGGGCATAAAAGATGGTGGCAGTAAGGTTACCGAAGACGAGATAAAGTCTATCATACAAGAGGGTGCCGAAGATGGAGAAGTGCAGGAGGTCGAGCAGGATATCATGGAAAGAGTTCTTATCATGGGCGACCTGAAAGTCAATGCCCTGATGACCTATCGTACCGATATGGTGGCACTCGATATTGCCATGAGCCGCGAAGAGGTGAAAGCCGTGGTGCAGGAAACCGTGCACGAGATGTATCCCGTAGTCGATCGATCGTTCGACGATGTAAAGGGTGTCGTTTCGTTGAAGAGCCTGGTTTTCCACCTCGATGATGAAAATTTCGATTTTCGTACCGTCATTACGCCGGCGACCTTTTTTCACGAGACAATGAGTGTATATGACGCCTTGGCGCAGATGAAGGAGAAACGCATCAGTCAGGCGTTGATATGCGATGAGTTTGGTAGTTGCCAGGGTATTATTACATTACGCGACATCCTCGAAGGATTGGTAGGCTCGATAGAGAGTCCGCACGAAGATCCGGATATTGTCAAACGAGCCGATTCGGAAAGTTGGTTGGTCGATGGCCAATGTCCGTTTTATGATTTCCTGACATACTTCGGAAAAGAAGAGTTGTATGAGCAAGCCAGTTATAATACCATAAGTGGCTTGTTACTCGACCTGTTGGAGCACATACCTCATGCCGGAGAGAAAGTGTCATGGAACGGCTTTACATTTGAAATTGTTGATATGGATGGTGCCCGCATCGATAAGGTATTGGTAGAACGTACCGATACAACTGCCACGACAGTAGAGTAGTGATATTCTGCAAGATAAAAACAATGGAGGCAAGCTTTTTAGCTTGCCTCCATTGTTTATGGAAAATGCGGGTGTTGCATTTATTTATTGGGAGACAGGTTCTGTTTGACGACTTGCCCTGCCATATTGTACCAATTCCCATTTTTGTAGAGGAGGACTCGGCCGTTCAGAAGGATTTTTCTTCCTTTTTCCCCTTCAATGCCTTTTTTTGTTATGTCGGTAACACCGCTGGTAGAATCTTTGCAGAAGAGAGTAATGGCAAGAGCACATTGCTTACCGGCTACGGTGAATCCGATGGTGCCGGTTGCCGGCTGGTCGGCAAATTCTATGGTGTGCGACGTAAGTTGGGCTGTACCGTTCGCATCTTTGGCCGGAAATACATATTCGGTACTGTTGTATGTCATGCCGTTAAGTTCGCTGATGTAGGCATCGGCTTCGGCATAGTTGTCGTATCCGTAAAATTTGATTTTATCTACCGCAATTCCTTCGGGCAGGTTGATGATGTATTTTACTCCGGCCGAATATTTGATGCTTTTGACGGAAGAGAGTCCTGTTGCATAACCTTTCC
The DNA here is from genome assembly GCA_905210875.1 of uncultured Bacteroides sp. Taxonomy (GTDB): domain Bacteria; phylum Bacteroidota; class Bacteroidia; order Bacteroidales; family UBA11471; genus Caccoplasma. Next base: position 5,206 of record CAJLYN010000059.1, read on the forward strand.
CTTTCTCGTTGGATATGCTGATTCCGTCGGCGAAATTATAAAACGTAGAGGTGCCGCTGGTCGTGGTGCCCGTGTAAGTGTCCGAGGTTAATGCATAGGTGGTGTAACCAGCCGACTCTTCTTGATCTTTGATGCGCTGCAACCAGGCGGGGTATTCCACATTGATGACATTCATGCACCAGCTTCCCAGGAATTGGTAGCTTGTGCGTCGGACCGCATTCAGCGAGGTGGGTATGGCAAGACCTTTGCTGTCAATTTCGGGTTCGGTATCTTCAAAGTTGTAGAGGAATCGGTAATAAAGATGCTGATACTGGTCGTCGTAGATGGCATAGATGGGTTGGTAGGCCATTTCGGGGCGGTACGAGGTAGTGGCAATCTCATATTCGGTATATGTATAGGTTTTGCCGCCTGTCGTGTAAGAGCGGGACTTGTTGCGATTTTTCAGTTTGGTAAAGAAGGCATTGTAAGTTTCCTCTCCTGTTGCGCCACCCAACTGTATAAAACGTCCCCAGATGGCACTGCCGGCCTTGTCGATGACTCGGCGGTCATTTTCTCCGTTATCGTTGGTAAACTCTTCAATGGCTTTATCTTCGATTTTATGGGCATCGAGCCATTCGACGGCCGATGTGATGGTGGCCTTTAACTCTTCCGACGGGTTTTCTATGGTCATCAGGAACGAGAGCAGGCTGGCCGATTCGCTGCCGCTGATAGAGGGTAACTCGTGTGGCCGGCCTTCGGTAGGCAGGAATGTGGTTGTGTCGTGTTGGGCACACCATGCCGCCTTGGTACCATTGTCGTCGACCTGGCATTTGATGATTACCTCCAATCCTTTCTGGAAGGCTGCCTCGCAACGTGTACGGGTCTCGGCATCGACGAGGTTCTCAAAGTCACCTTTATTGCCGATGATCTCTTGCAGGAGTTTCATGACATTGGTTGTCAGGTTGTCGTTGAAGGTGATGTAGTCCTGATAGCTTCCGTTGCCCGATAGCGGCCAATATTGCGACCAGCCGCCACACCCTTTCTCTGCCGTGAGAATAAGGGAAAGAGCTTTCATGAAAGCCGTTTTGTATTTCTCGATACCGGTCTGTTTGTAGACTTTGGCCAGGAAGCGCATCTCTTGTGTCGTGGCGGTGTTGTCGAGGCAGGAGTGTTCATTGCGCTTGTTATAGAGCGCTTGTTTTTGTGCAGAGGTGAGTTTGTGTAACTCATCGTTTTTCATCCAGCCACCGTTGACCTTCTGTACATACAATACGTCATCGGCAATGCGTTGGGCTTCGTCTGTTCCATACCATTCGGTACTCATTTTTCCCGAGCATACCTGAGACCAAGAGAGCGTAGATACATCTTGGGCCTGTATCGAGAATATGCAGGACAATAGGAATGAAGGTAAAATTAAAAGTGTTTTTTTCATCGTAGTAGATTTATTTTTTGGTTTGAATATATGTCGTTTGGGTTTTTGTCGTTGTGTGGGATATTCGGGGGAAGTTAAGGAGAAACAAGTCTTAATAGGTCAATATTTCAAGGCCGTTCTCGGTCATCAGGAAGGTGTGTTCCCATTGGGCCGAGGGTTTTTCATCTTCGGTAACGACTGTCCAACCGTTGTCTTCGTCGATGAAGACGTGCCAGTCGCCCATGTTTATCATGGGTTCGATGGTGAATACCATGCCCGGAACCAGCAGCATGCCGGTGCCTTTACGGCCGAAATGGAGTACCTCGGGCTCTTCGTGGAAGGCAAGCCCCACGCCATGTCCGCAGAGGTCGCGTACGACCGAGAAGCCGTTTTTCTCGGCGTGTCGCTGTATGGCGTTGCCGATGTCGCCTACAAAGCCGAAGGGTTTGGCCGCCCGCATACCTATTTCGAGACACTCTTTGGTGACACGCACCAGTTTCTCTTTTTCGGGGGTCGTTTTCCCGATGATGAACATACGGGAAGCGTCGGAATAGTAACCGTCGAGAATGGTCGACACGTCGACATTGATGATGTCGCCCTCTTGCAGAATCTCATCTTCGCTGGGTATGCCGTGGCACACCACTTCGTTGATGGAGGTGCATACGCTTTTGGGAAAGCCTTCGTAGTTGAGCGGGGCAGGAACGGCGCCGTGTGCTACCGTGTAGTCGTAGACCATACGATCGATTTCGGCAGTCGACATTCCTGCTTTGATTTCTTTGGCTACTAGGTCGAGTACGCCGGTGTTGACGGCACCGCTGCGGCGTATGCCTTCGATTTGTTCGGGAGTCTTTATCAGGTTCCGGCTGGGCACAAGGCAGCCGTGATTCTGGAAGAAGAGAATCTTCTTGTCGAGTTCGGTGAGCGGAGCCCCTTTGGGGATTTTCCAGTTGTTGATGATTTTTCTTGGCATAATGTATGGTTTTCAAACGGAAGACAATGCCGGGCCATATATATCGACGAGTGTGGTTGTCTGCTCATTGATGGGCCGCGGGCTCTGTCTCCTCCCTCAAAGATAGGCATTATCTGCTGTCGATATACTCTTTTTGTAAAAATTTCGACGGCGCTCTTTTTTTGAACGGTAGAGAAGGGCGGAAAAGAGAGTTTTCGTTATCTTTGTTTCTCGGTCTAAATAGTTGAAATATGAGACATTCCTCAAAAACAGAACACAAATGGTGGGGCATACTCTGCTTTTTTATTCTATGGCCCGGTGTGGCCTCATTGCGGGCGCAGGAGGTTACGTCCTGCTATGAGAACCGTTTTGAACGGCCGCTTCTCGATGTGATGCGTGAGATAGAGCAACACTTCGGCGTGCGTCTCAAACTGGATACAACGGCTATGGCCGGGCAGATGCTTACCTATGCCGATTTCCGCATCCGACCCTATTCGTTCGAGGAGACGATGCAGAATGTGCTTTCGCCCGTAGCATACCGGTATGAGCGGCAGAAGAAGAATAGCTACAAGGTAAAGCCGTATGAGTATTACCGCCGTACCCCGGCCGATGGAGAAAAACTTATAGCCTGGCTGCACGGAAAGTATCACAACCGGGCGGAGTGGGAACAGCGCCGCACGCTTCTGTTGCAGGATTTCAGGCGTCTTCTGGCCATCGACCCTCTCCTTGAAAAGTCTGTGGCATCGCCCCGTTATCTCGAAGGGAAAGTCCGCAAGTACGATGGTTATACGGTACAGAATTTTGCCTTGGAAACCCTTCCCGGCCTCTATGTCTGCGGCTCGATATATGCACCGCGAAAACGGGGAGACCACCCGCTCATCATGATGCCGGCCGGTCACTGGGCCGGAGCCCGCTACAATCCCGATATGCAGTATCGTTATGCGGCACTGGCCCGTGCCGGTGCCGTGTGCGTATCGTTCGACCTTGTGGGGTGGGGTGAGTCGGAGATGCAGCTGGGCAGTGCGTCGCACACCCATGCACTTGCACAGCCTCTGCAATGCCTGTGGGGCATGAAGATTCTCGACCGTATGCTCTCCGACCGCAACGACATCGACACGACTCGCATCGGGGTGTGTGGCGGCTCGGGAGGCGGAACCCTCTCGGTCTTCCTCACGCTGCTCGACGACCGGTACACGGCAGCGGCGCCGGTCATGTCGTTTACATCACACTTCGACGGTGGATGTCCGTGCGAGAGCGGTATGGGTACAACCCGGGCCTGCGGAGGAACCTGCAATGCCGAGCTGGCAGCCATCTTTGCTCCCAAACCCATGCTTGTTGTATCCGATGGTGGCGACTGGACGGCCAGCGTGCCTACACTCGAATATCCCTTCCTGCAAGATATCTACGGCTATTATGGTGCTGCCGAAGCGGTGCGCAATGTGCACTTCCCCGAGGAGCGGCACCAGTTTACCCCTACCAAGCGGCAGGCGGTCTATGATTTCTTTATCGACGTTTTCGGCCTTGATGCCCGACGTTGCGACGAGAGTCGGGTAACCATCGAGACGCCCGAACAGTTGCAGATGTTTGGCTCTGCCGCCTCTCTTCCCGAGGGGGCCCTTCGTTCGTGGGAGGAGTTGACGGCAACCCTCTCTCGCTGAGCCTGAGGTACGAATCCTTTACACATCGAAGGCACCTCCCTATACGAGGTGCCTTCGATGTATAGATATGACGCAAAAAAATCAGTGTATAAAACGCGGACGGAGGAAGAGGTGGCGGTAGAGTTTGTACCAGACGATGCGCCATCGTATATGCCTGTATTTTTGGTGCCACAATGCCGACACTTCGCGTTGCCGGACCGGGTCGTCGATGCGTCGTAGAGCCCGTAGGGCATGGCGGGCTATGCGCCCTTCGACAGCCCAGCGGGTGTGTCGGGGCAGAGCGATGCGGGCCAGCAGTATGTCGTAGAGCCGCAGCAGCTCTACCAGGGCGGTGCCGTCGCGATGGGTCGTGCGGGTAACCTTTACGTTGTGCTGCCTGAAATTGTTCAAGGCCTTGTTGATGTGAGCTACTCTGCCTTGGAGGGCTATCTCTACCCAGAACAGCCAGTCGCCGTTGAGACGGAACCCGGTGTAACTTCTGTCGCTGGGAAGTGCCGACTTGCGGAAGACAACCATGCTGGCGTTGTATATCGTGTTGCATCGCAACATGTTGGCGACGACAAACTCGTCCCCGTCCCATATGTCGCACTCTCGTCCCCGGGAGTAGGCTTTCTTCATGCGTTTCTTCATCGGGCGGCTTTCGGCGTCGACGAGGCGGCTTTCGGTGTAGGCCAGTGTGCAGGCGGGGTTTTGGTCGAGCTGTTCCACGCAAGCGGCCAGGAAGCCGGGCTCGGCAAAGTCGTCGCTCTCGGCAATCCATATGTATTCACCTTGCGAGAGGTCGAATCCTTTCTGCCATTGCACGAATGTCGACCCGCTGTTCTGCTTGTTATATACGATGTGGGTGATTCTCTCGTTGCCGCGGTAGCGCTCGATGACTTCCCGGGAATTGTCGGGCGAACAGTCGTCGAGAATGATGATTTCAAAATCGCGCCAGGTTTGGGCCAATACCGAGTCGATGCGCTCCTGCAAGTAGGGGGCATGGCGGTAGTTGGGTATGATGACCGAGACTTTTGCCATAAATCGGAATTTCGGGTAAAGATAACGTAAATTTCTTGAAGCACCGGTTTCCTGTCGGGTATGGAGCCGGTACGGGGTAGGGAAAATACCCTATCGTATCACTTTGCTTTTGCCGCTCATCGTGTCGATGTCGATGCGGATAATTTCGGTGCGGTGAAACGATTTCTCGGCATATTTCAGCCCCACCGCTTTGTCGTCGGGGGAGTATTTGTCGAGAATCATTTCGAGAGCCCGGCGGCGTTCGCTTTCGGGCAGTCCCACCGAAGCCTTTCCCCAGAGTACGATGCTCTCGTAGGCAGTGGTGAATTTTTGCGAGTAGACTTGTGTCTTCCCCACGACACAGAACGATACCTCCTTATGGGCGGCGATGCAACGCAGTTTCCGCCCTTCGGGTGCGCAGTGTATGTAAAGGCTTCGAGAGCCGTCCCACACATAGTTGACCGGTATGCCGTAGACCCTTCCGTCGGGGTCGAGCAGCGAGAGTGTGCCGTATTCGCCCTCACGCAGCAGTTGGAAAGCTTTCTCTTCGGTAAGGAGCCGGTCTTGCCGGCGCACGTCGTGATTGTCGTATGTCATGGCAGGTATGCTTTTCTGACGAAATTTGGTTTTACAAAGATAGTGAAAGGCGAGAGCAGAGGCAAAGAGAAAACGAAGTTTTCAT
>CAJLYN010000060.1 GCA_905210875.1 uncultured Bacteroides sp.
CAGTAAGGTATAGGCGCGGTTGTATTTCCCGTTGTCAAAGCACTTTTTGGCGTATTGGTATCGGGCGTCCAAGTCGGTACTTTTCTGTATCTTGTAATATTCGCCGCACGAGCAGCAAATCAACAGAAGGAGGAACAAATAAACCGCTTTCTTTTTCATACGGGTACAAATATCGGCGCAAAGTTAGGTAAAGCAAGAGAATTATGAAAGTAAAAAAGAGAAATTTAACGGATAATCTCACTCTTTTTAGATATGAGACTCTTTTTGCTCCACATTTTAATTCTTCTTGTGATGCTGTGTAAAGATGGGACTTTTTTTTACCTTTGCTGCTATTAAATTTTTCTGACGATGCCCTTTAAAATCGTTTCTCCTTATGCCCCCACCGGCGACCAGCCCGAAGCCATTGCTGAGCTTTCGCGCGGTGTTGTCGAGGGAGTGCCGGCCCAGACCCTTCTCGGTGTTACCGGGTCGGGAAAGACCTTCACGATGGCCAATGTGATAGAGCGGGTGCAGAAACCGACACTCATACTCAGCCACAACAAGACCCTGGCCGCTCAGCTTTACAGCGAATTCAAAAATTTCTTTCCCGATAACGCCGTCGAGTATTTTGTTTCGTATTACGACTATTATCAGCCCGAAGCCTATATCCCGACGACCGACACCTATATCGAGAAAGATTTGGCTATCAACGAAGAGATAGACCGGTTGCGCCTCTCGGCCACTTCATCGCTTTTGTCGGGCCGGAAAGATATCATTGTCGTGTCGTCGGTATCGTGCCTTTACGGTATCGGCAACCCTGAGGATTTCCACAGCAACATGATAGAGGTGAAGGTGGGCGACCGTATGGAGCGTAACGATTTTCTGCGGCGACTGGTCGACGGGCTTTATTCGCGTAACGAGGTCGACCTGCACCGTGGCAATTTCCGGGTAAAGGGCGATACGGTCGATGTCTATCCGGCCTATCAGGACGAGATAGTGCGGGTAACGTTTTGGGGCGACGAAATTGATTCCATTGAGAGCGTCGACCCCTCTACCGGTCATACGGTTTCGCGCTTTGACTGCTATAATATTTATCCGGCCAATATATTTGTAACGACCAAGGAACGCATCAACCGGGCCGTCGACGAAATAACGCTCGACTTGGGAAAGCAGGTCGAGTTTTTCAAGTCTATCGGCAAGGAACTCGAAGCCAAGCGCATCTACGAACGGGTTACCTATGACCTTGAAATGATAAAGGAGGTGGGCTACTGTTCGGGCATCGAGAACTATTCCCGCTATTTCGACGGTCGTCTGCCGGGTACGAGGCCCTTCTGCCTGCTCGATTATTTCCCGAAGGATTTTCTGGTGATTATCGACGAGAGCCATGTTACCGTGCCACAGATACGCGCCATGTATGGGGGCGACAATTCCCGTAAGGTCAATCTGGTGGAATACGGCTTCCGTCTGCCGGCGGCTATCGATAACCGCCCGCTGACCTTTGCCGAGTTTGAGGCTCTTGTGCCGCAGGTCATCTATGTGAGTGCCACGCCGGCCGACTATGAGCTGATGCGTAGCGAGGGTGTGGTTGTAGAGCAGGTCATACGTCCCACGGGGTTGCTCGACCCCGTTATCGAGGTGCGACCCAGTCTCAACCAGATCGACGACCTGCTCGAAGAGATTCAGCAGCGCATCGAACGCAACGAGCGGGTGCTGGTTACGACACTGACCAAGCGCATGGCCGAAGAGCTGAATGCCTACCTGCTCCGTCTGGACATTCATTGTAACTATATCCATTCCGATGTCGACACACTCGACCGCATACAGATTATCGACGACCTGCGCAAGGGGGTGTACGATGTACTTATCGGGGTGAACCTGCTGCGTGAGGGGCTCGACCTGCCCGAGGTCTCTCTGGTGGCGATACTCGATGCCGACAAGGAGGGTTTCCTGCGGTCGCACCGTTCGCTTACCCAGACGGCCGGTCGGGCGGCCCGCAATCTCAACGGCCGCGTCATCATGTATGCCGACCGCATTACCGAGAGTATGCAGCAGACCATCGACGAGACCAACCGCCGGCGTGAGAAACAGCTGGCCTACAACGAGGCTCACCACATTACACCGCAGGCCATACGCAAAGCCTATAATACGGCACTGGTCCGCAGCGAGGAGTCGGCCGAGGCGGCTGCTTCACCGGCCCCGAAAGGCAAGCCCTCTACGCAACCTACCTACGCCGAGGAGTTCGATACGATGCACGTATCTCTGGCGGCCGACCCCGTTGTTCCCTATATGAGCAAGGAGCAGTTGAAAAAGAATATGGAGAATGTCCGCCGCCAGATGGTGGCAGCCGCCAAAAACATGGAGTTTATCGAGGCGGCCCGCCTGCGCGACGAACTGTTGAAACTCGAAGACCTTTATAATCAGAAATAGATATGCAAGCACCCCTTACCGATAGGCACTCCTGGTTGCCCACTACCCACAAGGAACTGGAACAGCGCGGCTGGGAATGGGTCGATGTGATTCTCTTCTCGGGCGACGCCTATGTCGATCACCCCTCGTTCGGCGTGGCGGTTATCGGCCGTGTGCTGGAAGCCGAGGGGCTGCGTGTGGCCATTGTGCCTCAGCCCAACTGGCGTGACGACCTGCGTGATTTCAAGAAGTTGGGCCGTCCACGTCTCTTTTTCGGCGTATCGGCCGGAGCCATGGATTCGATGGTCAACCATTACACCGCCAACAAGCGGTTACGTTCCGACGATGCCTATACGCCCGACGGTCGTGCCGGTATGCGTCCCGACTATCCGACCATCGTCTATACCCGCATACTCAAACAACTCTATCCCGACGTTCCTGTGGTGATAGGGGGGATTGAGGCTTCTCTGCGTCGTGTTACCCATTACGACTATTGGCAGGACGCTTTGCGGCCGAGTATTCTTATCGAGAGCGGTGCCGATATTCTCTCGTATGGCATGGGCGAGCAGACGATGTGTACGATAGCCCGCCGTTTGCAGGCCGGCGAACCTCTCGCTGACCTGCACGACATTCCCCAGACGGTTGTTGCCCTCGATGCTTCGGAACTGCCCGGCGAAAAGGAGTCGGACCACCATTGTATTCTTGCTTCGCACGAGGAGTGCCTGCGCAGCAAGAAGGTGCAGGCCCGCAATTTCCGCCTGGTCGAGGAGGAGTCCAACCGCTATACGGCCCGTTTGCTGTGGCAGGGGCACGGCGACAAGGCCCTGAAAATAAATCCGCCCTTCCCGCCGCTTACCGGCGAAGAACTCGATGCCATATATGACCTGCCATACACCCGATTGCCTCACCCGCGCTACAAAGACAAGACCATACCGGCCTTTGAGATGATAAAGTTTTCGGTAACCTTGCACCGGGGCTGTTTCGGCGGTTGTGCTTTTTGTACCATTTCGGCCCATCAGGGCAAATACATATCGTCGCGCTCCGAAGCCTCGGTCTTGCGCGAAGTCGACCGTATTATTGCCATGCCCGGCTTCAAGGGCTACATCAGCGACCTGGGAGGCCCGTCGGCCAACATGTACCGCATGACGGGCAGGAAACCGCAGGCGTGCCGGGTGTGCAAGCGCCCCTCGTGTCTGTGGCCTTCGGTGTGCCCCAATATGCAGGTCGACCACCGTCCGCTGTTGCATCTCTACCGGGCGGTCGATGCCAAGTCTGGGATAAAACGTTCTTTTATAGGCAGTGGCGTACGCTACGACCTGCTGCTGCACCGCAACGACGACGAAGCTCTCAATGCGGCTTCGCGGGAGTACACCCGTGAGTTGATAACCCGTCATGTGTCGGGCCGTCTCAAAGTGGCCCCCGAACACACCTCTTCGCGGGTACTTTACTGTATGCGTAAACCCGGGTTCGGTCTCTTTGAGCAGTTCCGCACGATTTTCGAACGCATCAACCGAGAGGAGGGGCTTAACCAGCAGCTGATACCCTATTTCATTTCGAGCCACCCTGCCTGCGAAGCGGTCGACATGGCCGAGCTGGCGGCTATTACCAAGAGCCTGCACTTCCATCTCGAGCAGGTGCAGGACTTTACTCCTACGCCCATGACCCTGGCCACCGAGATGTATTATACGGGGTACGACCCCCATACGGGAGAGCGGGTCTATACAGCACACACCGCCGAAGAGAAACTGGCGCAACGGCAGTTCTTTTTCTGGTACAAGCCCGAGGCCCGACGGGGTATTGAGCAGGCGTTGCGTCGCATGGGACGGGAAGATTTGCTGGTAAAACTCTATGGCCCGGGAGCCGCTGCCCGCGGACGCGATGTCTCTGAGCGGGAAGCCGGGCGAAAGACGAAGGCTTCGTCGTATAATCCCAATTTCAATGCAGCCAAGCGCCGGGAGGCGATGAAGTTGAAAAACCGCAAGAAATAGGTCCGACGAATAGTTATGCCCTTCGTCTCCGGTTGATATGACGAAGGAAAAGACGGTCGTGCAAGGAGTGGGGCAAAGACTTCGTGACTAAACCTGTGAAGCCGGTACGCTGTTCGACCTGAATTGCCGGAAAAAGAGCAGTGCTGCGCAAGAGAGCCCTACGGGGTAGCCCCACCACACGCCCGGGGCTCCACCGTCGCACACAAAGGCAAAGAGGTATGAGGCCGGCAGGCTCACGACGAAATAGCTGACAAAGGCTATCCACACCATGGGCTTCACCACACCGAGTCCGCGCAGTGCGCCGGCCAGCGAAATCTGCATGCCGTCGCCCAGTTGGTACACCATCATGGGAATGATGATGGCCGATACGAGCAGAGCCACCTCGGACGAGTCGGTAAAGATGTACCCGATGTACTGGCGGGTAAAGAACATGACCGAAGTAACGACCAGAATAAGAGCAAGTACGATGTGGATACCCGCTGTGACGATGGGCCTTATTTCGTGCGCGCGGTTGCTGCCGCGAGCGTTGCTCACCCCGATGGTGATGGCAGCACCGATACCCGAATAGAGCAGGAATCCGATGGTAGAGAAGGTTACGGCGGCCTGATGTGCGGCGAGAGCCGTGCTGCCTATCCAGCCGATGAAGATGACGCTCAGACTGAACGAGCCCGTCTCCATGCCCAGTTGCAGAGCCACGGGGATACCCATGGTGAGGATAGGCCGGTAGAGGCGTCTGTCGGCAGGGAGGCGGAAAAATCCCGAGCGGAAACGGCGGTAACGCTTCCGGTACAGAAATATGCCCCACCCGGCTGCGATGGTGAATATGCGGGCGATGAGAGTCGACACACCGGCGCCGAAAAGTCCCCATTCGGGAAAGCCGGCATATCCGTAGATAAGAAGGGTATTGCCTATGATGTTCAGCAGGTTGCTGGCAAGCAATATGAACATGGGGGTGAGCGTGTCGGTCGTCCCGTCGGCAAAATGCTTGAATGCGTTGAAGAGCAGTACCGGAATCAGCCCTACGAGATGAAGCAGGTAGTAGGGGCGCATCAGCGGCAGCAGTTCCGCCGGGAGACCCAAGCGGTCGAGAAAGAAGTATAGCGTGCCCATGATGCCGATGAGTATGACGGCCAGTATGGCGTTGGCGTATAGCCCGTAACGGAAAGTCTGTCCGGCACGGAGCAATTCGTTGCGGCCCGTCTGTTCGCCGATAAGAGGGGTGATGCCCATGGCAAAACCGGTGGCAAACATGAGCGGCAGCATGAAGATGTTGTTCACAAAGGAGGCTGCCGACAGCTCTTCGGTGGCGTGATGTCCCACCATGATATTGTCGACAAAGCCGGTGAGAATGATACCCAGTTGGCCCACCATGATGGGAACCCCCATGGCCAGCAACGAGCGGTAGTGCGGAGCGTATCTTCTGAAAATTGATGCCATATAGAACTATTCCGAAAAAACGGGGGCAAAGATAGTGAAAGCCGAGAGCAGAGGCAAGGCGAAAGCGAAGATTTCGCCGTTGACTATGCCGAGGTGCCTCCTCTCTTCTGAAAAGATAGCGAAAGCTGGGAGCAGAGGTGGGGGCGAAAGCGAAGATTTCGCCGTTGACTATGCCGAGGCGCCTCCTGTCTTATGGCAAAAGGCTGAAAGCCTGAGAAAAATCGGACAATATTTCCGCTGAAAACCTCAGAAAATGTGAGCCAAAATAGTTGGATATGGACATTTCTTTATGAATTTGTCGTATTTTTGTACCGGTTCAAAAATTACAGAAAATGAGATTCCCTCGGAAAATAGGATTCCTGATGCTCGGAATTTTGCTGTCGGCCTCGCTGTCGGCCCAAGAATTTTTGTGGAGTGTCGACGTCGATATGCGGTTCGATAACAGAGAGTATGGAAAGAGTAAGTACAACTGGCCGCAGACGATATTCGGCGGATATATCAATCCGTTGGTGGGGCTCGGCTGGCGGGGAAACTCGATACAGGTGGGAGTGAGTGCCTTGCGCAATTTCGGCGCGCCTACCTGTGATATGGACGTCAACTTCCTGTTTTTCTACAATTACCGCGACAGCCGCTTCAATGTCTCGGCCGGTATCATACCCCGCCGTCAGGTAAAGGGTGGGAGCGAAGCCTTCTTCTGCGACTCCATCAAGTTTTTCGACAATACCATCGACGGACTGCTCTTGCAGTATATACCCGACGACAAGAACTATATCGAGGTCTTTTGCGACTGGGACGGACATCAGACCGCAACGACCCGCGAGCGCTTCATCGTTTATACCTCGGGTCGCTACTATCCGCTCTCGTGGCTTTACGGTGAATATGAGTTGATGATGCACCACCACGCCGGTACCAGTGTCGATGGCGGTGTGGTCGACAACATCTGGTTTTATCCGCGAGTTGGAGTCGACCTGGGTGGCCGTTTGTGGTTCGACAAACTCAAAGTGAGTGCCGGTTGGCTACAATCGGCTCAGAACGACCGTACCTACGTAGGACACTATGTCAAGCCTCACGGCGTACAGGTCGAGGCCCGTGTCGAGAAGTTCAAGTTGGGACTCTACAATACCCTGTATATGGGAGGTTGTCTCATGCCCTATTACGAGAGCTATGCGTCTAGTCTCTATACCGGCTCGGCCTTTTACCGCACGCGCGACGATGTTTACAACCGTCTCGAAGCCTATTGGCACCCGTTCCAGAACGAAAAGTTCGACCTCAAAGTATCGTCGGTGCATCATTACGACGGCGTGAAGTGGTGTTCGCAACAGCTCATCACCTTCCGGGTCATTATCGACAACGATATGTTCAAAAAAGATAGCCCCGTGCGCAAGCAGCTGCGTTGGCGCAAGAACCGCAAATCGTCTCCCGACAAAATATAACCGCCGGTCGAGAATCTTTCGTGTAAGCAAGTGCAACTCCTTTTCTCTCTTTTTAGGAAGAGCGATGGGAGTTGTCTCATATATTTGCCTTATATTTGCACCCGTATATGAAGCGGTTTTTGGTATTTTCTCTTTTAGCGTTGTCGGTGATTTGTGGATATGCCGCCAAGAAGCAGGTGATAGGAGAGCCCTATGCATGGCGGCTTTCCCAGCCTTTGGGAACACCCTATCGGGTGCCGATGGACACGCTTATCGATGATTTCTACACTACCGACCTGCCGATTACCTATTCTACGGCCTATTCCTACACCGGAAATCTGGGCGGCGCTTCGATGTCGAAAGTCTTTTTCGACCGTCCCGATATGCCGCAGTTCATCTTCAAGCAACCCTACGATTACCTCATCTATACCCCTGAAAACTACACCTATTACAACACCCGTATACCCATGACGCTGGCGTCGTATCTGTTTGGTGGCGGGAAGCAGACCAAGCAGGAAGACCTCAAAGCCGAGTTCTCGGGCAATGTTAACAAGCGGCTGGCCATTGCCGCCGGCATACAGTATGTCTATTCGAGAGGTAATTACGACCACCAAGGCAACAAAGACCTCTCGTGGCAGGTGGCCGGCTCCTACATAGGCGACCGTTACCAGATGCACGCCTTTGCCAACACCTACAATTTTGTGTCGCAGGAAAACGGTGGAATATCCGACACTCGCTTCATTCTCGACCCCGACGAGGTGGCTTCGGGGCAGGGCGGATTTGATTCACAGACGATACCCGTCTATCTTTACAATGCCTTCAACCGCGTGAGGGGGCAGAATTATTATCTGACCCAACGCTACAATCTCGGCTTTTACAAGACCGAGCAGGTCGACGATACGACAACGGTCGATGTATTTACCCCCGTCACCAGTTTTATACACACGGTCGAGTACAACAGCAACATGAGGCGGTTTGTCAATACATCGGCCAGCGAAGATACCACCTCCTTTGACAATACCTATTTCCGCAAGGACGGTACCAACGACTCGACCGAATACTGGTCGTTGAAAAATACGCTGGGCATATCCTTGCTCGAAGGGTTTAACAAGTATGCCAAGATGGGCATGTCGGCCTATATGACCCATGAGGTACGACGCTTTACGCTGATGAGCGATCTCATTCCCGCTGCCATGCGGACGGCACCCGACATTCCGATGCTGGATACCGGCGGTGCCCTGTTCAGTGTAAAGGAGTCGCCACAGATTTTTACTGAGAATGTCTTGTGGGTAGGCGGGGTACTCTCCAAGCAGCAGGGTGAGTTGCTCACTTATACGGTCGACGGTAAGGTGGGCCTTCTCGGCGTCGATGCCGGAGCTACCGATATCGAAGGCGAGATACAGACCCGTTTCCACATACGCAAGACGACGGTGCAGTTGCGGGCTTACGGCTTTTTCAAGAACCTGACGCCGGCATTTTATTACCGCCATTATGTGTCGAACCACTTTATTTGGGATAACGATTTCGGTAAAACGCGCAAATTCAGGGTGGGAGGAGAGTTTTCTCTCCCCTCGACCGGTACGGTTATCAATGTCGGTGTGGAAAATGTGCAGAACTATGTCTATTTCGACAACAGCTGCATGCCCCGGCAGGACAGTCGCATTTTGCAGGTATTCAGTGCCGCGGTGAAACAGAAGGTAAAGTGGGGCATTTTCAATCTCGACCTTGAAGCCGTGTATCAGAAGTCGAGCGATTCAAAGGTCATTCCGCTGCCCGACCTGAGTGCTTATGCACAGATGTATCTCGACTTTAAGATTGCCAAGGTGTTGCAGGTACAATTCGGTGTCGACTGCAAATACCACACCTCCTATTATGCCGAGGCCTACCAGCCGGCCACTCTCTCGTTTCATACCCAAGATGAGGTCAAGGTGGGAAACTATCCGCTCATGAATGTCTATGCCAACATGAAGATGAAGATGGTGCGTTTCTATGTCATGTACACACACTTCAATCAGGGGCTGTTCGGCGGGAACAACTATTTTATCATGCCCAACTATCCCTACAACCCGGCCGTGTTGCAGTTTGGCCTGTGTGTCAACTTCTCCAATTAATCAACGGTAATCTTTGAGAATCACCTGCAACCGCTGGCGGGCAAAGAATATGCGGCTCTTGACCGTGCCCAGCGGCAACTCCATCTTTTCGGCAATCTCCTGATATTTGAATCCGGCCACATGCATCGAGAAGGGAATCTTGTATTCGTCGGGAAATTTGTTGATGACCTTCGATATTTCCTTTACCGCGAGAGAGCCTTCGGGGGTATCGAATCCCGATTCCTGCGGGAGGTTGAGGTGATATAAATCTTCGGTCTGGTCGATGATGGTCTGATTGCGCACCCCCTTGCGGTAGTTGTTTATGAAAATGTTGCGCATGATGGTGAACACCCACCCCTTGAAATTGATGTTGTCGATATACTTGTCGCAGTTGTCGAGTGCTTTCAGGGTCGTGTCTTGCAGCAGGTCTTCGGCTTCGTCGTGATCGCAGGTGAGCATGTAGGCAAAGTTCAGCAGGTTGTCTTGCAGTTGCAAGAGTTTCTTTTCAAACAGTCGTGTTTCCATTGATAAATAAATATGAGTAATTAATCAAAGTTTTGTATTCTTATGCAAGAATATGTTGCAAATATAAAAAGCCCATAGGCGAAAGAAAAATTTTTTAGTATAAAAAATGAGAGCTAATCTGTTAAATAACATACATTTATGGAATTTAATAATATCGCTGCGTTAGTATAAAAAATGTCTCATTGTGAAAAACTCTTTCCGAAAAATAAGCGTCGGAAGGTGTTATTTCGATAAAAAAATGTAACTTCGTCTCATATCCCCGATAATATGAAAAAGATATTACTGATTCTCTGCGCTTGGATTGCATGCTGGACTGTCGGGCTGAGTGCCGGGCCGGCTGTTTCGGAAGAGACACTCTTTTATCGTATCGACATCGACAAGGAGATAGGCCCCACTACCTGGCGCTATTTGCAGAATGGTCATGCCGAGGCCTTGCGCTCGTCGGCCAAGGCCGTCATATTACGACTGAATACGTATGGGGGGACGGTGGTACACGCCGACTCGATGCGAACACTCATACTTAACAGTCCGCTCCCTTTCTACGCCTTTATTGATAATAATGCGGCCTCGGCCGGTGCCCTCATAGCCATAGCCTGCGACAGCATCTATATGCGCGAGGGGGCAAGTATCGGAGCGGCGACAGTGGTCGATCCTACGGGGGCTGCCATGCCCGACAAGTATCAGTCGTACATGCGGGCCACGATACGGGCCACGGCCGAGTCGCACGGTTGCGATACGCTGCGTGCGGTCGACGGTTCCACCCGCCTTCAATGGCACCGCGACCCGCTGATTGCCGAGGCCATGGTCGACGAGCGTATCGTTGTGCCCGGGCTGTGCGACTCGACAAAAGTTCTCACCTTGACTGCCCGTGAAGCGCTTCAATGGGGCTATTGCG
>CAJLYN010000061.1 GCA_905210875.1 uncultured Bacteroides sp.
GAGAGGTCGAGGCGGCCGTTGGCAAAGGCGCGTCGGGTAAATTCGCCAGGGCCGGCTCCTCGACAGCCGCTGTGTATGAGGGCCAGTATGATCTGCTGGGCAATGTAGGTCGATCCGTGGCAGGATATCTCGACCGTGTCTTGTCCGGTATAGGAGTGCGGGGCACGGAAGAGAGAGACAACGACCTGGTCGAGCAAGTCGCCTTCGTGGCTGTATATTTCGCCATAGGCCAGGGTGTGGGTGCGACGCTGCGAGAGGGGGTCACCCAGCCCGTTGGGGCGGAAAAGGGTGTCGACGATGTCGACGGCTTTGGGGCCGCTGACACGAATGACGGCGATGCCTCCTACCCCGGGCGGTGTGGATACGGCACATATTGTATCTTGGGGCAGGCTGGTCGAGAGGGTATCAGAAATTCCAGTATCGGGTGTCATATTGTGATTCAACATATTGTTCTATATCGTCGGGAAGTTGGGGAAAGAAATCGATGCGGGCCCGGGTCTCGACACTGTCGATGGTCACGGCATAGGTATCGAGGGGCTGACGCCGGCGTTCGCGGCAGTTTTCGAAGATGAACCCGATGCCACGGGGCGGATCGGCATAGGGCGACAGCACCACTTTGTAATAGGCCGACGGTACTTTCACCCGATGCGGGCCTATGGTGGTATCGCCGGGTGAGACCAAAGGTCCGCACACAATGACTATGGCACTGTCGTTGCGGGCCCAATCGCGGATTTTGTCTTCGAGGCGTTTCCAGTCGCCCTGATTGAGCCCCGGGGTCTGCGGGCAAATGTTGGTAAGGTAAAACGAATGCGACATGGCCTGGGCACTCCATCGCATATCGGCAGCGGGTGCCATGTGTCCGCGGTCGAAGCCGCTGCGGCGATAGTCTGCCAGGCAGGCCTGTTTGTCGAGAGGCATGGATTCGTCGGGGCGGAAATCGTCGCGTCGGGGTACTTGGGCTTTCAGTTCGCTGCGCAGCAATTCATAGGCGACCCAGTTGGGCAGATGCCAGTCGGTATTATAAGAGAGTGTATAACCGGCATATTCGCGGGTGTAATGGGGTCGGCCATCGGAAAACGGGGCCGGTATTTCCAAGCAGTCGTAATGGGCCACCCGCGGGAATGACCTCCGGTGTGAAGGTGTTGCGTCGCGGCGGGGCCTTATCGACTCCCATCGCTCGGCGACCCACTCACTGAGCGAGAACGAGGTGGAGAGGCGTTTCTCTATCTGCTCCGTGCGATTGTAGGCCAGCCACAATATGAGGGCAAAAAACAGGAGCCCCCACAGTAAAGGGAGGCTTCGGCGCCAAAGAGAGCGTTTTTGTTTTTTGCGATTTCCCGACATACTGTTTTTGTCTGTTTGCGGGTACAAATGTACGTTTTTTTGCGTATCTTTGTTTGTTGAGACAAAAGAAAGGTCGATTCTCCGGCTTCCGATGCAGGAAGCGGGTGGTTCCGACATCGTTTTTAACCCGAATTAATGCCTATTACAAAAACCGATTTTACAATGGAAAGTCTTGTCAAACGTTTTCTTCACTATGTAAGTTTCGATACCCAATCGGACGAACTGACCAATATGACGCCCAGTACACCAGGGCAAATGTTCTTTGCCAAAGAGCTGGAAAAGGAGTTGCGCCACATAGGGCTCACCGATATTTCGCTCGACGATAACGGCTACCTGATGGCGACACTTCCTGCCAACTGCGAGAAAGAACTGCCCACGATAGGGTTCATTGCCCACCTCGACACAAGCCCCGACTGCTCGGGACGAAAAGTTTCGCCACGTATCGTCGAGAAATACGACGGCAGCGACATTGTACTCTGCGCCGAAGAGAATGTGGTGCTGCGTCCCGATGAATTTCCCGAACTGCTGCACTATACCGGTCAGGACCTCATCGTTACCGACGGCAAGACACTGCTGGGTGCTGACGACAAGGCCGGTGTGGCCGAAATCGTGTCGGCCATGGAGCATCTTATCTCCCACCCCGAAATCAAACACGGAAAGATACGCATCGCCTTCACGCCCGACGAGGAGATAGGACAAGGAGCCGACCATTTCGACGTGAAACGTTTCGGAGCCAAATGGGCCTATACGATGGACGGTGGCGAAATCAGCGAACTCGAATATGAAAACTTCAACGCCGCCGTGGCCCGCATCACCTTCAAGGGTCGCAACGTACACCCGGGTTATGCCAAACACAAGATGATCAACTCGCTGCGTGTTGCCGTTCAATATGCCATCATGCTGCCCCGCTGGGAAACACCCGAACACACCGAAGGCTACGAAGGTTTCTACCATCTGGTTTCGTGCGAAGGCAGTGTCGAAAAGACCACGTTCAGCTACATTATCCGCGACCACGACCGTGACCGCTTCGAACGTCGCAAGAAAGAGTTTGAACACCTCGTGCGGAAAATCAATAAGGAGTTCCCCGACTGTGCCAGCCTCGACATCAAAGACCAATACTACAACATGCGCGAGAAAATCGAGCCGGTCATGTTCATTGTCGACCTTGCCGAAGAGGCCATGAGAAACGTGGGCGTAACCCCCGTTGTCGTTCCCGTGCGCGGAGGTACCGACGGAGCCCGGCTGTCGTTTGAGGGGCTCCCCTGCCCCAACATCTTTGCCGGCGGACTCAATTTCCACGGACGTTACGAATTCATACCTATCCCCTCGATGGTGAAGGCCCGCGACGTGATTGTAGAGATAGCCCGCTTGGTAGCCGAGAAATAATCCCGACATTCAAGGAGGGAGGAGGTCGTCGCCACCGAAGGCCTCCCCCCTCCTTTTTTCAAATGTATCTCCCGCCCTGCGCCGCTATTCATGAAAAAAAGTCTCATCGTACTTTTGGGCCCCACGGCCGTAGGAAAAACCGAGTTGAGCCTGCAACTGGCCGAACGACTGGGGTGTCCCATCATCTCGGCCGACAGCCGCCAGTTCTATCGCGACATGACGATAGGCACGGCCGCCCCCCTGCCCGAGCAGTTGGCCCGTGTGCCCCACTACTTCATCGGCACACTCGCCCTCACCGACTATTATAGTGCCGCCTGCTACGAAGAGGAGGCAATGGTCCTCATGCAGGAGCTGTTTGCCCATCACGACACGCTGCTGCTCACCGGCGGCTCAATGATGTATATCGATGCCGTGTGCAACGGCATCGACGAGATACCCACCATCAGCGAGGAGGTGCGCCGTACCGTGGTAACCCAATATGAGGAAGAGGGTCTCGACGTTCTGCTCGAAGAACTGCAACGGCTCGACCCCGACTTCTACGAAGAGGTCGACCGCCGGAATCCCAAACGGGTGATACACGCCGTAGAAATATGCCGCATGACGGGCCGCCCCTACTCCTCGCTACGCACCAACGCCAGGAAAGAGCGGCCGTTCGACATCGTAAAGATAGGCCTCACCCGACCGCGGGAGGAACTATACGAGCGCATCAACAGCCGGGTCGACGCCATGATGCACGACGGGCTCGAAGCCGAAGCCCGCAGGCTCTACCCCTACCGCCACCTCAACGCGCTCAACACGGTGGGATATAAAGAGATGTTTGCCTACTTCGACGGCACATACGACCTGCCCACGGCTGTCGAAAAGATAAAGCGCAACACGCGGGTCTACTCGCGCAAACAGATGACGTGGTTCCGGCGCGACGATTCCATCGTGTGGTTCACGCCCGACGACCGCTTGAAACTGTTTGCCTACGTCGAGAAACGGCTGCACGAATAGGCAAACCTCCCCGCCCCTACATGAAATACAAAAGCGCCGCACAGAGGACTGTGCGGTGCTTTTGCTGTACGAAGTTTTACGGCGGTCAACGCAAACGGTCGGCCGAACGTACGAGACGTTCGTCGGCCCGTATGCGCCGATAGGCAATGAAATTTAGCACCAAAGCCGCAACCGGCATGGACAGTGCTGCCTGCCATTGCAGACTCTCTCCATTAACGGCCAGGTAATAGACATATATACCCACTATTACATAAAAAGCAATAAGTAAGAATGTGATAAAATAGCATACCTTCATTTGCAACGGGCGATTGCGGAAGAGAAATATGTCTATAAACGCCAGTAAGGCTGCCAATGCAGTTACGATGGTGAGCGGCCACACATCAAAAGGAGGTTTTGCATCGTCACCCGGATTATAGACCCCCACGGCCGATATAGTCAGCGGTTCTTCCGGTGTAATAATGGTAACCAAAGGCATGAACATACACGTTGCCACCAATGCAGCCGCAAGAAAAAGATATACCGATTGTAATCTCTGTATCATAGTTGTAGTTTTTTAGGATAAACATTATATGAGGTGAACGGTTCGAATAGTATTAGCAAACAATATTGAGTTTCTGCAACACGTCACGTATTTTCTCATAAGTAGTGATGCGTGTAGGAACCAACGGGAGTCGTAACTGGTTCTCGATATATCCCATGGCATGAAGGAGGCATTTCACTCCGGCGGGATTTCCATCGACAAAGAGAAGGCTGAAAAGCTCGGTAAAGCGGTGATGTATCGTCAGTGCCGAAGCATAGTCGCCGTTGAGGGCGAGACGCACCATACGGCTGAACTCACGGGGAAAGGCATTTCCGATGACCGAGATAACGCCCACTGCTCCAAGGGTGATGAGCGGGAAAGTGATGCCGTCGTCGCCCGAGATAACCATGAAGTCGGCTGGCTTGTTCTTGATGATATCGTCCATCTGAGTAATATTTCCCGAAGCCTCCTTGATGGCCACGATGTTGTCAAAATCGCGGGCCAGGCGCAACGTGGTCTCGGCAGTCATATTTACCCCTGTGCGTCCGGGCACGTTGTAGAGAATAACAGGGAGCTTGGTAGCCGTAGCTATGGCCTTGTAGTGCTGGTATATTCCCTCTTGTGAAGGCTTGTTGTAATAAGGTACTACCGAAAGTATGGCGTTAACACCATCAAAGTTACCGGTTTTCAGAGCCTCAACAATGGCTCTTGTATTGTTGCCTCCCATACCCAAAACGATGGGTACACGACCGGCAACTTTTTCAATGACAAAAGCACGTACCTGCGCTTTCTCTTCTTCGGTGAGTGTAGGTGTCTCGGCCGTTGTTCCCAACACGACGAGATAATCTATGCCATTCTGTATCTGATATTCGATAAGGCGGGCCAATGCCTGAAAATCGATTGTTTCGTCTTCATGGAAAGGTGTGATGAGGGCAACGCCCATGCCTTTTAGATTGATTTGTGCCATATTATAGTGTTGTGCCTATTTTTTCGGCGGTAAAATTACGAATTATTATTTTTTGCAGCAATATTCTTCCAATAAAACAGCATATTTTGCAACAAGCCATCGACAGTTGTCTTTTCCGGCTCTAATTGCAGCATAATGTCGGCAGGAACAAGAGCATTCTTTTGTAATCCGAGGCGCATCGGGGCCCGACTGCGTGCGGCCAAACAGGCGACAGGAAGCGGGTCGTCGAGCGTGAGATCGAGCAATACATCGGCAGGCAAAGACTCGAAAGTGTGGAGTATCTCGGGGCGCGGACGGGTGTGACCCCGATAGAGGTCGGAAAGCGATATTTCTACCAAATCAATTCCCGGAGCCGAAAACGGAGCACCAGATGATGGCGTCAGAGAGAAATGATACATGACGACCTTCTTTCCTTCTCGGCCCATTGCCTGCAAAAGTGGAAGAGCCAGCCGAGCATCGGGACCTGCGGCCAGAACGGCTATCGTCAAGGCTTCACGATAAGGAACAAAACGTTGTTTCCTTGTCTTGCGGCTACGAGAGGAACGACGATGTATCGATTTCAAGGTTAGATATTTCCACATGGACTTTCGATTTTATTGTTCCGAACCTATCAGTTGAAGGAATTCGTCTTCGGTAATAATTTTTATACCTAGTTTCGTCGCCTTCTCCAACTTGGCCGGACCCATATTTTCTCCGGCCAGGAGATAAGTTGTCTTGGACGAAACCGACGACGTGTTTTTTCCACCGTGTTCTTCGATGAGGGTTTTGTATTCATCACGGGAATGATGAATAAAGGTGCCGCTTATGACGACGGTGGCTCCTTGCAGGCGGTCGGTGCGGCGGGCCAGTCTATCGGCCGAAAGTTCCATCTGCAATCCGGCAGCCTTCAATCGGTCTATAAGTAGGCTGGTCGATGGGTGCGAGAAATAGGCTCTCACACTGCCAGCAATGCGCACTCCTATTTCATCGACCTGCACAAGTTCTTCTTCGGTAGCAGCAGCCAACTTGTCGATACTGCCGAAGGCGTTGGCCAGCTTCTTGGCAACGGTCTCTCCCACGAAGCGTATGCCCAATGCGAAGAGAACCCGCTCAAAGGGAACCTCGCGCGAGGCGGCAATAGCTTCGATGATGTTCCGCGCCGACTTGTCACCTTGGCGGTCGAGCGAGGCAATATCGCTCTCGCGCAAAGTATAAAGGTCGGCGACATCGTGTATGAGGCCCAGGCGATAAAAGAGGTCGACCGTCTCGCTACCCAATCCGTCGATGTTCATGGCTCGACGACTGATGAAGTGCTCGATGCGGCCCTTGATTTGGGGAGGGCATGTCTCGTCATTGGGACAGTACCACGCTGCTTCTCCCTCGTAACGCACCAACGGTGTACCGCACTCGGGACAATGGGTGATAAAATGCACCTTTTCTCCTACCGAGACACGAGCACTGGTATCCACACCGGTAATTTTGGGTATGATTTCGCCCCCCTTCTCGACATAGACAAAATCGCCAATGTGCAGGTCGAGCGACTGTATAATATCGTCGTTGTGGAGCGAAGCCCGCTTCACAACGGTGCCCGACAGTTGCACGGGGTCGAGATTGGCCACAGGAGTCACCGCACCGGTGCGCCCCACTTGGTAGGAGATGGAGTTGAGCCGGGTCACTGCCCGTTCGGCCTGGAACTTATAGGCAATTGCCCAACGGGGCGATTTCGCTGTATATCCGAGAAATCGTTGCTGATGCAAAGAAGCGACCTTAAAGACAATACCGTCGGTTGCCACCGGAAGATTCTTGCGGTTGACGTCCCAATAGTCGATAAAGGCAAACATGTCTTCGAGCGAGTGACAACGCGTCATGGCATCGGAAACCTTAAATCCCCAGCCGGCCGCTATACGCAGATTTTCAAGATGATCGTCGGTAGGCAGATTGTCACCCAGAAGATAGTAGAGATAGGCATCGAGCCGACGAGAAGCAACAACGGCAGAGTTTTGCAATTTCAAGGTGCCGGATGCGGCGTTGCGGGGATTGGCAAAGAGGGGTTCCTCCTCCCGTTCACGTTCGGCATTGAGTTGTTCAAAGACAGTCCACGGCATGAGTATCTCACCCCGGATTTCAAAACGGTCGGGATAATTGTTTCCCCGCAGAACCAACGGTATGGAACGTATCGTTTTTACATTCTCGGTCACATCGTCACCCCGCACACCATCGCCGCGCGTAACAGCCTGCACCAACTTTCCGTGTTCATAGGTAAGCGATATAGAGGTACCGTCGTATTTCAATTCGCCTATGATGGAGAACGGCTCTTGTAATGATGTCTGCACCCGTTCATAAAAAGCGGCCACCTCATCCCGGGTATAGGTATTTCCCAGCGAAAGCATCGGATAGCGATGTGCCACCTGGGTAAATGCCTGATTGTGATCATTGCCTACCCGACAAGTGGGAGAATGAGGGTCGGCATACTGCGGATTCTCCTCTTCGAGCCGCTGTAACTCGGCCATGAGGCGGTCAAACTCTCTGTCGTCGATAGTCGGAGCATTGAGTACATAATAGTTGTAGTTATGCTCGTCCAACTCTTTTCTTAATTGCCGTATACGGGCTTCGATCTCGTTCATGGTGCTTTTTTATCTTTGCAAAGATACCATAAAAAAGTAAGAAACGGAAGAGTCGTCCGAGAGAATATCGACGTTTGTAAAGGATTCCCGCCACCAAACATCCTACCAGAATGAGCATACAAAAATCATTTTATATTTTCTTAAAATCTGACCGACGAGCCGACTAAACAGGCAACCGTCTACGGCAGAGATTGCCGACCGTCGATACGAAGGCTCTCACACCAAGAAATGAAATCAATGATATGACGGTCAGAAGCTATACTTAGCCGAAAGATTTATACGATTAGCTCCATCGACATGATTTCTAAAATCGGTACACCAGCCCCGTAAATATTCCACGCCCAATTGAAAATCGGAAATGGCTGTCCAGAAAATATTGGCCACCAGATACTGTCCCTGCTTATAGTCTCCGGGATTTTCCCGGGCATAAAAATGTTCTGTATACAACCGCGAGCAACTGTATGTAGCCGACACAAAAAGTGCAGGCGAAATATTATACTGCGCGCCCACATACCAGCCCGACATGGGCAGCAAGTGCATCTTACGCTGAGTTTCGGGATAAGGAACCATATCGACATTCAAGTTACTAAGGTCGTTGATAAGACTACCGATGCCTTTGCCATAGGCATATTGCATGAAAAGTTGCAACGGCCGGCCCACGGACACAACGGCTGAAGCCTGCACTCCCCAGCCATTCAGGCAGGACTTCCTGTTCCGAGTCAAGTCGGTATAGGTCATGTTACGATAAATTCCACTCAACCGCACGTGGCTCTGACCTTTGCTCCAAACATATTGCAAGTAGGCAGGAATGCTGGGGAGTGTTTGACGTACCGTCGAGACATAGGAGTCGGCCGCCACATTCACCAAGGGCATCTCCACGGCAACGCCGGCCGAGAATCCTTTGCCCAAAGTATGTTCGTAGCGGATAAGCGTAGTCTGGTAATAAGTCATGCCACAGGGGCCGGCATAGTCGACTGTCGGCGGCTCGGCTGCCAAGTCCATGAAAGTACCGGTATCGTAACCCAACGTGAAGCCAAGAAACTGTACATAGGCATTTTGCAGTTCAAACGTCTTTCCGTCGCCACGCCAGTTACCGGCAGTATATACGACAAGGGGATCCAGCGAACCGACCCGTCCCACCAGTTTGAGAAACAAGGTAGAGGTCGTAGCATCCATCTGAAACTGGTTGCGGGGATTGTCGGTCGATATAAGTGATGGATAAAAGTCTATATCGTCGACAACACCATCGAAATCATATTCAACCTTGGCCTGTACATATCCACCGACACCCAGGGCCCAGTTCTTTCGTGG
Organism: uncultured Bacteroides sp.; assembly: GCA_905210875.1. Classification (GTDB taxonomy): domain Bacteria; phylum Bacteroidota; class Bacteroidia; order Bacteroidales; family UBA11471; genus Caccoplasma. Next base: position 9,128 of record CAJLYN010000061.1, read on the forward strand.
CCCGGTCAATACAAAACGAGGCACACCTGGGTCGTGAAAGCGAGGGCGCTGGGTCTTGGTAAATATTTCTATAACTTCTTCGTCGCCACTCTCTCCTCGGGTAGAGACTATCGCCAGTCGGACTTTCTCTTTCCGGGGACGCTCCTGTTCCTCTCCAGCCATACTGGGCTGTATGCACACGGCACACAGAGCCAATAGCGCCATTTTACCTATCTGTTTCATCATAATCGGTTGAAATAAAGATTTGCTTACAGAACAACCTCTTTGACGAAAAAGTTTAGGCAAAGACATTGCATTTGTCTTCTGTCAGCGACAAGAGTCGATACACATACTTTGCGTTGAATTTTTCGTCCAAAGAGAAGACAAAACGGTACAATTCTGTCTGCGGCAGACTTCTTTATGTCATATTTTTATGGTACCTTTGCAGCCAAGAAAAAACAGTGCATCGAAATCATGCGTATTGATATCCTCACCGTATTGCCCGAACTGCTCGACAGCCCACTGAACCAATCGATACTGAAACGAGCCCAGAATAAAGGCCTCGTCGAAATCGTCGTTCACAATCTGCGCGATTTCTCGACCGACAAACATCGACGGGTCGACGACTATCCTTTCGGCGGAGCGGCTGGCATGGTGATGCAAATAGAGCCGATAGACCGGGCCATCTCACAACTGAAAAGCGAACGAGACTACGACGAGATTATCTATACTTCGCCCGACGGAGAACTTTTTGACCAACCGATGGCCAACACACTCTCCCTGGCCGAGAATCTCATTATCTTGTGTGGCCACTACAAGGGCATAGACTATCGCATACGAGAGCATCTCATCACACGAGAAATCTCCATCGGCGACTACGTTCTCACGGGTGGGGAGTTGCCTGCGGCCATCATGTGCGACGCCATCGTGCGGCTCATACCCGGAGCCATTGGCGACGAACAGTCGGCACTCTCCGACTCTTTTCAAGACAATCTGCTGGCGCCGCCGGTCTATACGCGTCCGGCCGAATACAAAGGTTGGCGTGTACCCGATGTACTGCTGTCGGGCCACCAGCGCAAAATAGACGAATGGAACCACGAACAATCGGTCGAACGTACCCGCCGTCTGCGCCCCGATCTTCTAAGCGAAGAGTAAGCAAGTTCTCTCTCGGGAGCAGGACCTTTTTTCTTCCTTAGAAAAAACGACCTGACACGAGATTTTCTTTTTCCAGCTTGTTATAAGTAAAAAATATCTTTGACTTTAACCTTTCAAAAGAAATTAGACTTCCATGAACTTAAATCCTGAAAACTTCGTATTTGTAGGAGCCATACTTTTATTTTTCAGCGTTTTGGCCGGGAAAACCGGGTACAAGTTCGGACTCCCTGCATTACTTTTGTTTCTCGGTGTAGGAATGTTTTTCGGGTGCGATGGTCCCCTGCCATTTCTACAAATACAATTCGACAGTCCCAAAGCCGCCCAGTTTATCGGCGTCATCTCTCTGAGCATTATCCTATTCTCAGGAGGTATGGATAATAA
>CAJLYN010000062.1 GCA_905210875.1 uncultured Bacteroides sp.
TGACTTTTGCGTTTCACCAGCAAAACACCCGTCAGAATGAATGCCGATGCGCCGGCCAGACCGGTACCTACGACGATAATGTCGAGGCGGCGTTTGTTGGCGGGGTTCACCAGTTTCTGGTGGCTTTTATAGTTGGTCCACTTTTCGGCCAGGGGGCCTTCGGGAATTTTCGAGTCGATTTTTTTAGCTGCCGGTTGAGTAGCGGCCTGGGGGGCTTCTTGTTGCGTTTTAGCCTCCATAGCTTCCGGAGTTATATCTGTTTTAGCCATAGTCAATATTTTTAGAAGATGTTACGTTATGCTATGAAACCGAAGTAAATGGCAACCACAGCAAATCCGAGGCAGAGAATGGTTGTGTAGATGTTGGAAATGCATTTCCAGCGCGACAGCCATATTTTGTTGTTCCAGCCCAGAGTCTGGAAAGCGCTCCAGAAACCGTGGGTGAGGTGGAACCAGATGGCGACAAACCATACGATGTAGATGATCGCCATGATGGGGTTGCCCAGTGTTTCGGAGATGAGGGCGTATCCGTCGTGAGGATTTACTTCGGGAAGGATACCGGTAATCTCATTGAATTGCATCTTGAACCAGAACTGGTAGAGGTGCAGGGCGATGCCTATGACAACGATGATACCCAGCACGAGCATGTTCTGCGAGGCCCATTCCACATCTTTGGGGCGTTCCGACACTTTGTAACGGTCTTTTCCGCGGGCACGACGGTTGATGTAGGTCAACCACAGGGCAAAGAGAATGTGCAGTACGGCACCTGCTGCTATGACGGCAGTACCTGCCAGCGCATACCAGTTTGCTCCCAAGAATTCACACACTGCATTGTAACCTTCGGCCGAGAAGATGGCTACGAGGTTCATCGACATGTGGAACGTCAGGAACAGAATAAGAAAAAGACCGGTGAGGCTCATCACCACCTTTTTCCCGATCGATGAGTTTAATAACCACATAAGATTTGAGTTTTTTTGAGTTAGTATTTGTCTTATAATATGTTACCTATTGAACCTTCTGATTTGAAGCTACAAAATTAATGGAATGTACATTTGTATGCAAATATTAAGGAAAAATTTCGCTAATCATTTTTCGGCGTTCCATTGCAGGGTGGCCCGTATGGGATAATGGTCGGAAAATTTTTGGCGAATGACGCGGCTGTCGACAGCGTGCAGTGCATCGTTGTGCAGGATATGGTCGATGCGGAACCAGAGCCCCGACTCGTTGTAGGTGATGCCGGGGCCGAAGCCGGTCGCGACGTAGGCGTCGTCGAAATCGCCCCGTATGGTCTCGTAGGTGTAGGACTGGGGCGTGTCGTTGAAGTCGCCGCAGATGACGACGGCCCCCGGAATCTTGTCTGCGATAGACCGTATGGTGCGGGCCTGCTGGGCGCGAATCCGTCCGGCGCGAGCGAGCTTTCTCAGCAACTTGTCTTTGGCCGCGGGCAGCAGCTCGGTTGTTTGTGTGGGGTGCTTGGCAATTTGTTCATACAACTCCTTGTCGCCGGGTTCGAGGTGGTTCGATTCGAGATGGCAGTTGATGAGTGTCAGCCGTTGGCCGTCGATGTCGAACTGGTAGAGGCAGGCATTGTTCTGCGAGTTGTCAAAGGGTATGGTCTCGGTTTTCCTGATTGGGTATTTGGAGAAGCAGGCGATGCCCGAGTCCCATGCCGAGGGTTTGAACACATGCCGGTAGGGATATTTGGATAGCACTCTGTTTATGGCCTTTTGCGACAGCCTTCCTGTGCTGTACTCTTGCAGGCAGATGATGTCGGCGCCGCTGTCGCGCAGCAGATCGAGAAGGGTATTGCTTTTCCCCCCGTCGGTGGCATGGGCCTGTCCGAAACTCTGTATGTTGTAGGTGAGCAGGACGATTTTCTTCTCGCCGTTGTCTTTCCCGCTGAAATGCAACGGAAAGTAGTTCTGTACCGAGTGGAACGACAGTAACAGAAACACAAGAGGAATGAGGGCGTATTTTCGTGGCCATATAAATACTTGCAGGAGCAGCACGCACTCTATGAAGAAAAAAATCGGGAAAGCCAGTGAGAAAAAGAGCGGAAGCAGAAACTTGTCGGGAGGGACAAGGTAGCTGTATGCCGAGACAAGCAGTAATCCGCCTGCCACGAGGTTTATGGCCAACGCCAGTATTCGGTATGTCTTGGTAAAGAAATTCATCCGTTACTATTTTTTGCCCGCATCGAAGAGCCGCTGTTTCTCTTCTCGGGTGAGGGAAGTGTAGCCCGACTGTTTGATTTTGTCGAGTATGCGGTCTATCTCGGCCGAGTTCTCTTGCCGGCGGCGCAGGTATTCGTCGTCGCTCGGATTTCGGGCGTACCCTTGCCGGGAGGTTTTGATTTTGGGACCACCCTTCCGCGGACGCTTCTTGAAGAGAAGAACAATCTGATCGGCCATACGGTTGAATCCTTTGGTCAGGTCGCGGCCTTTTTTGTAGGAAGTGGCAAAGAGGTAACCGAAGAGGGCACCGCCCAGGTGGGCGATGTGACCTCCCGCATTTTGTGAGGTCATGCTCAGCAGGTCGAGTACGACAGTGGCCAGGGCGATGTATTTGAGCGAGACATTGCCCAGCAGGAGCAGTCTTATCTTGTAGTCGGGGGCATAGGCCGACACGGCCAGCACTACCGCCAGTACGGCGGCCGAGGCTCCCAGGAGCATGCCCTGGCTGTCGGCGAAGTAGGGCAGTAGGTTGTAGGCCAGCAGGTAGAGCAGGGCACCGCTTATCCCGCCCAGAATGTAGAGGCCACCGAATTGCTTGGCATTGAAGAAGAGTAGAAACAGCTGCCCGAACCAGTAGAGCCACAGCATGTTGAAGAGCAGGTGCAGCACGTCGTACTGGAAAAACATGTAGGTGAGCAGCGTGTAGGGGCGGTGGAGCACTCCGGAGATGTCCGATGGCAGTTCAAGGTATGGTGCAGCCGAGAACGTACTGCCCATCAGGGTGCAGCACACGTCGACGAGCCGCACGACCAGAAACAGGGCGACATTGATGAAGATAAACTTTACCGGCAGTTGCCCTGTGTTGTATTTATGACGTAGGTCATCCAAAATACCCATGCGAGTTTCCTCCTTTTTTACGCCAGTAGAGAATGAGTATCAGACCGAAGAGCATGCCTCCCAGGTGGGCGAAGTGGGCGATGTTGTCGCCGCCTCCGCTGCTGCTGCGTATGCCGAGGAAGAGCTCGATGAGTCCGTAACCGATGACAAAATATTTGGCCTTGATGGGTACCGGTATGAACATGAGAAAGAGTTCGGCGTTGGGAAACAGCATGCCGAAAGCCAGCAGTATGCCGAACACCGCACCCGAGGCACCGATGGTAATGATGTTGTTGAGCATGAAGCGTGTCTGTTCCCACCCGAAGGCCATTTCGGTGTTGACAACGGCTTCGTGCAGGGAGAGATACCAGGTGAGTTCCTGCACCAGTCCTGCTCCGATGCCGGTAGTCATGTAGAAGACGAGAAACCGTTTGCCTCCCCATACTGCTTCAAGGGTGCGTCCGAACATGAAAACCGAAAACATGTTGAAGAAGACGTGCCCGAACGAGAAGGGATCGTGCATGAACATATAGGTTATCAGTTGGGCGGCGTTGAAGCGGTCGGCCTGAATATAGTGCAATCCCAAATATTCGACGAGGTCTATGCCGAGAGTCTTTTTAAAAACAATGGTCGCCAGCCAAAGGAGTAAATTTATGATTATCAAATTTTTGGTTACCGGCGGAATGCTGCTGAGAAAACTTTGTCGGTTTTGAATCATGACGGATGGTTTATGTTTGTCTTATATAAGACCGTGAATCAAAGAGAATGGTTTTATATGCGACACAAAAATAACGAATATTTTTTTGCCGAGAAGACAATCGTGGTACAGAATAGCTTACCGATAAATATTTTTATCTTTTTTCGTCCTAAACCTTTGTTTTTTTGTTTTTTAATTATACATTTGTCCACATCTTGATGACTTTGTCCTTTCAAAGAGAAAGTCAAAAGTGTTGGAAACCATATTTTAACATTAATTATAAAACGTCATGAACAAAACAGAACTGATTTCTGCCGTTGCAGAAAAAGCCGGCTTGGCTAAGACCGATGCCAAGAAAGCACTCGAAGCTTTTGTTGAAACTGTATCGGAAGAGTTGGCAAAAGGTGAAAAAATTGCTTTGATAGGTTTCGGAACATTCGCCGTAAGTGAGAAAAGCGCAAGAACTGGTATTAACCCCGCTACAAAACAGACTATTACCATCCCGGCCAAGAAAGTGGTAAAATTCAAAGCCGGTGCCGAATTGGCAGATAAAGTAAAATAAATCTTTTTACAGATTCAAAAAAGTAGAGAGGGTTGCACCATCAAGTGCAACCCTCTCTACTTTTTTATGTCTTGTTATTCGCCCAAAATGTGACGATAATTGTCGGAGCCGATGATTTCTATGGCTTTGCGGTAGATGGGATCGGTCGGATTGTAAATGCGGTAAAACAGCGAGCTGTCGTTGTAGAGGTCCCGGGCCAGCAGGGCTTTGAGCTGGGTGGCAATGAGAGGGCGAGACTCTTCTTTCTCCTTTTCACTTTTAGGTACCACACCGGCCTCGGCAGCCCGGGCATCGAGTATCGACCATAGGAGGCTGTCGACTTCGTATTGCTCGGCAAACCGTGAGGCTTTTCGGTAGCGTGAAGTGAGTTCCTTGCGTTGGCTGTCGAGGTAGGTATATATGCTGCGGTTCAGGGCGCCACTACGCGCGAGATTGCGCTGGTAGGCCGTGTATCGGGTGGTATCGAGAGCCACGAAGACATCGGGCATGATGCCCCCGCCGCCGTAAACGGTGCGTCCTCTGCGGAGGGTCTTATAGGTGAGTGAGTCGGCAAAGTGAATGCTGTCGGCGTGCAGCAGTTCGCCGTGGACCAGCCGTTCGTTCAAATCCTGGTCGTAAGCCTCGCTTTCACCCTTGACATAGGGGCGTTGTATGCAGCGCCCCGTGGGTGTGTGGTAGCGGGCAACGGTAAGGCGCAGCAGCGACTGGTCGGGCAGGGTGATGGGGCGTTGTACCAGACCTTTGCCGAAAGTGCGGCGACCTACCACGACGGCGCGGTCCCAGTCTTGCAGGGCGCCGGCCAGGATTTCGCTGGCCGAGGCCGACAACTCATCGACCATCACCACGACCCGTTCGTCGGGGAGCAGCGGTTTGCCCGTAGCCTTTTCCTGGGCACGCCGCACATTGCGGCCTTCGGTGTAGACGATGAGTTGGTCTTTTTCGAGAAACATGTCGGCGATGGCGACGGCCACGTTGAGATAGCCGCCTCCGTTTCCTTGCAGGTCGAGCACGAGTTGGCGCATGCCCTCCTTGCGGAGCGACTTCACGGCTTTTCCCATCTCTTTGGCACTGTTCTCGGCAAAGCGGCTCAGCCTGATGTAGCCGGTAGAGTCGTCGACCATGTAGCAGGCATCGATGCTGTTCACCGGTATTTTGTCGCGTATGATGTCGAAGCGCACGATTTCAGGAACACCTCGGCGCAAGACATCGACCGTCACCAGGCTGCCGCGTTTGCCCCGCAACATGGCGATGATGTCGTTGACGGACCGTTTTGCACCGGCTACTATCGTGTCGCCGATGGCGACGATGCGGTCGCCGGGCAGGAGGCCGGCCTTCTCCGACGGGCCTCCGACAACGGTCTGTACGACGTACAGCGTGTCGTTGAGCATGTTTATCTGAATGCCTATGCCGTCGAATTTTCCCGACAGTGTTTCCAGCGTCTGCCGCGCTTCGTTGGGGGGCAGATAGGTCGAGTGCGGGTCGAGTTGCCGAAGCATGGCTGCGATGGTTTTCTCGGCGATGGTGTCCATGTTGAGTTTGTCGACATAGAGACGGGAGAGAGCTGCTGCCACGATATTGATTTTGTTCAGCGGGTTGAACGAGCGTGTCTGCTCTTTGGCGGTCTCTTTGCCCGATGCCTGCCTGTTTCCTTTTGGTGTGTCCTGTGCCTGGGCATAGGTGCCGAGCAGCAGGGCCGAGAGCATGATGTAGAAAATCTTCTTCATGGAATAAGTGTATGGGTGTCGGGCAGTACCAGCCCGGTGGGAATGAACTGGCCGACGGGTTGCCCGAAGCGCAGCAGTTCTCTCACGACCGAGGAACTGATGTGGGCATAGCGGGGCTCGGTAAAGAGCAGGAGGGTTTCGATGCCCGCTATGTCGCGGTTGAGGTCGGCAATGGTTTTTTCGTATTCAAAGTCGGCGATGGAGCGTATTCCGCGCAAGATGGCCGTGGCCCCTTGCTTTCGGGCTTCGTCGACGGTGAGGTTGTCGTAGGTGATGATTTCGACGCGCGGTTCCTCGGCAAACAGTTTTTGCAGCATCTCGACTCGCTGTTCCGGCGAGAAGAGGCAGCGTTTGGCGTCGTTGATGCCAATGGCGACGATGACCTTGTCGAAGATGTGCAGCGCTCGTCGCGTTACCGACTCGTGTCCCAGCGTGAAGGGGTCGAAGGTGCCCGGGTAGAAGGCAATTTTTTCAGAGGTCTTCATCGTCTACAATCAGGTTTTCGATAATAAAATTCTGGCGTTCCATGGTGTTTTTCCCCATGTAGAATTCGAGCAGCTCTTTCACGGAGTCCTCCTTGCGCAGGGTTACCGGGTCGAGACGGATGTCTTCTCCGATGAATGCCTTGAACTCATCGGGGGAGATTTCTCCCAAGCCTTTGAATCGGGTGATTTCGGCGTTCTCGCCGAAATATCTGATGGCATCGATGCGTTCCTGGTCGGTATAGCAGTAGCGTGTCTCTTTCTTGTCGCGCACGCGGAAGAGGGGGGTCTGCAAGATGTAGACGTGCCCTTTCTTGATGAGGTCGGGGAAGAATTGCAGCAGGAAGGTGAGTGTGAGCAGTCTGATGTGCATGCCGTCGTCGTCGGCATCGGTGGCGATGATCACCTTGTTGTAGCGCAGCCCCTCGATGCCGTCTTCGACGTTGAGGGCGGCTTGCAGCAGGTTGAACTCTTCGTTTTCGTAGACCACCTCACGCGTCTGGCCGTAGCTGTTGAGCGGTTTGCCCCGCAGGCTGAAAATGGCTTGCGTGTCGGCGTTGCGGCTCTTGCCTATCGAGCCCGAGGCCGAGTCGCCCTCGGTAATGAAGATGCAGGTCTCGTCGCGCAGGTCGCCTTTGGGGTCGTTGTAGTGTATGCGGCAGTCTTGCAGTTTGCGGTTGTGTAGGTTGGCCTTCTTGGCCCGCTCACGGGCAATCTTCGAGACACCGGCAATGGCTTTGCGCTCTTTCTCGGAGTCTTGTATCTTTTTGAGCAGTATCTCTTTGGTCTCGCTGTTGCGGTGGAGGTAGTTGTCGAGCTCCTTTTTCAGGAAGTCGCCGATGAACTTGTTCACCGTGGGGCCGCCGGGACCCATGTCGCGCGAACTGAGTTTGGTCTTGGTCTGCGACTCAAACACGGGCTCCTCGACCTTGATGCTGATGGCGGCCACCATGCCGTTGCGGATGTCGGCGTATTCAAAGTTTTTGGAGTAAAACTCCTTGATGGTGCGCGACACGGCCTCCTTGAAGGCCGACAGGTGGGTGCCGCCCAGTATGGTGTGCTGGCCGTTGACAAACGAGTAGAACTCCTCGCCGTACTGGTCGTTGTGGGTGATGACCACCTCGATGTCGTCGCCTTTGAGGTGTATCATGGGATAGAGCGGGGTGGCGGTCATCTTCTCGTTGAGCAGGTCGACGAGGCCGTTTTTCGAGGTGTAGCGCACGCCGTTGTAGATAAAGGTGAGGCCGGCGTTGAGGTAGGTGTAGTTCTTGATGAGGGCCACGACAAACTCTTCGCGGTATTTGTAGTCGATGAATATCGAACTGTCGGGCTTGAAGCTCACCCAGGTGCCGTTGTTCTGGTCGGTGGGGGCGATGGCGCTCTCTTCGACCTTGTTGCCGCAGGTGTAGGTTACGCTTTTGCATTTGCCGTCGCGGTAGGCCTCGATGCGGAATTCCGACGAGAGGGCGTTGACGGCCTTGATACCTACACCGTTGAGGCCGACCGATTTTTTGAAGGCCTTGGAGTCGTACTTGGCACCGGTGTTCATCTTGGAGGAGACGTCGACCACCTTGTCGAGGGGGATTCCCCGTCCGTAGTCGCGCACCGACACGCGGTCGTCTTCGATGTCGACGATAATCTGTTTGCCATAGCCCATCATGAACTCGTCGATGGCGTTGTCGATAACCTCTTTGAGCAGTACATAGATGCCGTCGTCGGCGTGGGAGCCGTCGCCGAGTTTGCCGATGTACATGCCGGGGCGTCGGCGAATGTGCTCTTTCCAGTCGAGCGTGCGTATACTTTCGGAACCGTATTCGATGTCTTGGGTGTTGTCTTCTGCCATGGTATGCGGGTATGAGTGAGAGGTTGTAAGGTGTTATCTGCGGCGTTTGTGACGGCGGGCCTTTTTCAGACCGAAATCTTTCGGAGAGAGGCCTTTGGCAGGTTTTCCGGGTTTCTTGGCGACGGGTGTGGCGGCCGGTCGGTCGGCGAGATGCCCTTCGAGGGCGAAGTCGATTTGGCGGCGTTCGAGGTCGACCCGGGCAATGACAATGCGCAGCGGGTCGCCCAGGCAGTAGCGGCGGTGGGTGCGGCGGCCTACGAGGCGGTAGTTTTTCTCGTCGAACTCGTAATAGTCGTCGTCGAGGTCGCGCATGGGAACGAGACCTTCGCACTTGTTCTCGTCGATTTCGACATAGAGGCCGTGGTCGGAAATACCTGAAATGGTGCCGTCGTAGGTCTGTCCCAGCCGTTCGCCGAGGTATTCGGCCTGCTTGTACTTGATGGAGGCTCGTTCGGCATTGGCGGCGAGCTGTTCCATGTCTGAGGCATGTTTGCACTTCTCTTCGAGTTTCTCCTTGTCGACCGAACGGCCGTTGTTCAGGTAGCGTTCGAGCAGACGGTGCACCATCATGTCGGGGTAGCGGCGTATGGGCGAGGTGAAGTGGGTGTAATAGTCAAAGGCCAGTCCATAGTGGCCGATGTTGTCGGTCGTATACACGGCCTTGGCCATGGTGCGTATGGTGAGTGTCGAGATGAGATTCTCCTCGGGGGTATTGTGTACCTGCGAAAGCATCTGGTTGATGGAGTCGGTGATTTCGTTCCGTGTGCCGGTGGCTTTCAGTTTCAACCCCAGCCGATGGACAAATTCCGAGAGGGTGGCCATCTTTTCGGGGTCGGGGTTGTCGTGTACGCGGTAGACAAAACTTTTCGGTGTCTTCCCCTTGGGGGTACGGCCTATGGTCTCGGCAACGGTGCGGTTGGCCAGTAGCATGAACTCCTCGATGAGTTTGTTGGCCTCTTTCGATACCTTGTTGTAGACGCCGATGGGGCGGCCGTTTTCGTCGATGATGAATTTCATCTCCTGTCGGTCGAAGTCGATGGATCCGTGGGCAAATCGCTGTTGCCGCAGGGCTGTAGCCAGACGGTTGAGGGTGAGTATCTCTTCGGCACAGTCGCCATGGCCTGTCTCGATGACCTCTTGTGCCTCTTCGTAGGCGAAGCGGCGGTCGGAGCGAATGACCGTGCGGGCGATATGCGATTTTTTTACGTGGGCATTCTCGTCGAGGATGAAGATGACCGAGAAGCAGAGTTTCTCTTCCTGCGGACGCAGCGAGCAGATGTGGTTGCACAGCCGCTCGGGCAGCATGGGTACGGTACGGTCGACTAGGTACACCGATGTGCCTCTCTGGTAGGCTTCGCGGTCGATGGGGCTTCCCTCCTTGACGTAGTGGGTTACGTCGGCAATGTGTACGCCCACCTCCCACTCTCCGTCGGGGGTGCGGCGCAGGGAGAGGGCATCGTCGAAGTCTTTGGCGTCGGCCGGGTCGATGGTGAAGGTGGTAACCGGGCGGAAGTCTTCACGTCGGGCTATCTCCTCGTCGGTAATTTTCTCGTCGATGGCATCGGCGATTTTTTCGAGCTCTTCGGGGTATCGTGTGGGCAGGCCGAACTCGGCGAGTATGGCATGCATCTCGGTGTTGTTCTCGCCGCTTTGTCCCAGTATCTCTATGATTTCTCCCACGGGGCTGTCGCTATGTATCGGCCAGTCGGTGAGCCGGGCGACGACCTTTTCGCCCTCTTTGGCTCCGAGGGCTTGTGCTGCGGGAATGTCGACGTGCGAGTCGAAGGCGCGGCTGTCGACCCTCAGGCGGGTCTCTTTCGGGCCGATTTTCTCGACCGTGCCCACAATCTGCTGGGCGGCGCGCCGCTCGATGATATCGGTAACTTCGGCTTCGCCTTTATATTTGCCGTGATTGATGGGCATGTACTCCACCCGGTCGCCCACCACATTGAACTCCAGGCTGATGTCGGATACCTCATAGTCCTCGGTGGAAAGCGGGATCTTCTCCGCCAGGCCGCCGGCGACAGTGGCCTCCAGCATTTCCGTATAGTCATTGCTGGAATAGAGGGTGCGCAGGTACTCTTCAAAGTTAGTTTCCCGTTGGGAGCGGTAAGTGTCCGCATAGATGGTGGCGCTCAGGTTGTTCAGCTCCATTTTGGCGCCGTTGCGGATGTTGATGCAGGTGATCCGCACCGAGGCGTACAGGAGCAGGAAAGAGATGAGCATGACGACCCCGACTACAAAGAAGCAGGCAAAGAAAGTGATCTCGCCTCGCTCATTGC
>CAJLYN010000063.1 GCA_905210875.1 uncultured Bacteroides sp.
ACTATGCCGAGGCGCCGTCCCAAATATTTGAATTGTCATTCACTCCTTGGATTGGGAATCCGAAGCCCTCTCGCGGACCGGTGTTTTATAACTTTGTGTGGGAACGGTATGAATAGATTTCCCGTCGCGAAAGGAATCCTCGCACCGGTATGATAAAAAGCCCGAAATAGAGTTCGGCAAAGTGGCGATTACCCTCCAATGAACAGAGATAAGCGCCGTTATAGATTCTCACGCAACAGTTTCCGTATAGCCTTCTCTTCGTGGCTGCCGCGAATGAGTGTAGTCCCTTCGGGGTCGATGAGCATGACCGTAGGGGTGGCATAGAGAAAAAGCTCTTTTCCTATGTATGCGTTTTGTTCGTCGGTGAGATATATGGTAGGATAGGGGTGGTCGAGCAGCCGTTGCACCTGGGGGCTTTCGAGCAGTTGCGGATAGGCAGTTGCAATATCGCCGTCGCGGCAGATTCCCAGCATTTCGAGACCCTTGTCGTGGTATTCATGGTATATGTCGGTGAGGTGCGGGTCGGTCTGGAATACACCGCCGCATACCCCGTAGTAGAAGAGCAGAAGATATTTACCGCGGTAGTCCGACAGCGAAACAGAGTTTTCGTTTTTATCGGTGAGAGTAAAATCTTTCGGTTTATTCCCTTCTGAAATGTTGGTCAATATCGGCAGCATGCTTTCGAGACTCTTTCCAAGATAGCTTTCTCTTGTGGCGGGAGAAAACCGGTTCAGCCGTTCTTGCAGTTCTTCGGGCGATTTCCGGTGTGTAAGTCTGAGATAGAGATAGGCGGCGTATTCGTTATCGGCCAGGTTTGTCAGGCTGTCGCGCATCTCCTTGTAAGCCTTGGGGTGTTTCATGTGTTGGAACCTTTCTATGTAGGAGAAGGCACTGTCGCTTTGTCCCGACTCTGAAAAGCAGTCGATTTTCCGTTCATAGAAGGTTTCCAAGCTATCCATCTCTCTGGCCGTGTCGAGGTAGTGGGCAACGGCTGTGTCGTCGTAAAGGCCCCCTTTGAGGCGGGCGCACTTCAAGTAGTCGATGCTGCCGTGTATTTCGATATTATCTCCCGGTCGGGCAATGATTTCGGCCGAGTTGTTGCCCCATACCTTCCCGGCCCGGGGAGCATATTGCAGGAGTCCGTATATCGTGTGGTGTGCCTCGATTGTAATGTCAATCGTGTTGTTCTCGGCGACGATGAAGGTGTCGGCACTTATCGGTTCGTAAAATGGCAGGGTGTATGTGTCGAAGCGAAGCGTGTCTCCTGCATTCAATCCTTGAAGACGACCCGATACGGTGAATGTGTCGACAGGTCGGCAGGCAATGACCAGCAACAAAAAGAGGGTTAGGTTGAGAGGATATTTCATGGTATTAACGTGGATACTTCTTTACGTAATGCGATAGGGGTTGAAAACAAACGCCGTATCCTAACGAATAGAATACGGCGTTTGTCTGTGTGGTTAAGATTTAGAATTTGTAGGTACAGCCCACGAGCAGCATGCCTTTGCTCGTGTCGACCATCCATTGGCTCTTTACTTCGGCTGTGATGGCGAAAGATTCGTTGATGGCATATTCCCCACCAAAACCAAGGTCGAGGAAGAGACGGTTGGCCGTTGCTTTATAAGCCCCGTATTTTTGCCAATAGTGGTCATACCCGAGACCGGCAATGGGGTAGACCGAGAAATTTTTGAGCGTGGTGTTGATGACGTAGTGGGCATCGACCGTGATGTCGAAGAATTTCAGGTCGTGTCCGCCACCGATGTTGAATTGCGGTGCCAGACGCCAGCCGTCGGCCACTGCTACACGAAATTCCACACCGGCCAGTCCTTGTGCGCCACTTGTCGTTGAGATGCCGGCATGTACATTGATACCCATGTCGCCTTTGAGCTCTTGTGCGAAGGCTTGAGAAGCCGTCATGCACAGCAATGCTATTGCAAATAGTACCTTTTTCATTTTTTTCTATGAATTAAAGTTATCTAACAAAGATACGAAATATTTGCAATTTTAGATATTCTTTTGCGTTAAAAATGCGTTGTGAGAGGTGGTAATATCATTTTTGCCGACATTTATTACAAAAAAAGGAATTATCGGATACTGCTTCGTTTTAAAAAAGTACCCCTGCTTGGAAAGGAAGCAGGGGTACCCGGTCGAGAGAGAGACTATTTATTCAAAAACGATTTCTTTCCAGGTGCAGCCGGCCCATTGGTTGCTGTTGGCTTGTGGGGCGATACTGCTGGTCGAACCAGCCTGTTTGTCGCTGTTCAGCACAAGAGTGCATCCTTTAGAAGAGAATAGCGGCGGATTTTTGAACGGGGTATTGTTGAAAACCGATGAGCCAATGACATTTCCTGTGCCGGATTCACTGTCGATAGTATAGAAACTACCGGTTGCCGGGAGTTCCAGTCTGGTAAGAGAGGCGCAACCCGATACGATGAAGAGTCCGAATTTTGTGGCTTGCGGAAATTCCAGCATCTCGATGCTTTTGCAATCTCCGAAAGCATAGTCGCAGATTTCTGTAACCAGAGGCATAGACACGGTTTTCAATGCCGAGCAGGAGGAGAATGCATAATTCCCGATGTGGGTCGTCTGGGGCAGGACGATTTCGGTCAGCATCTTGCAAGCGTTGAAGGCCGAGTTACCTACCCTCTGTACCTGAGGCATATCGACCGACGTCAGGGCTGAACATTGAGCAAAGGCGTTTTCGCCCAATTGAGTTGCTTCCGGTGCCGATACCTGTTGTAGGGCCGAGCATTGAGCAAAGGTGCTCTCACCGATGATCGTGATGCGGGAGAGTGTGACGCGGGTCAGTTTCTCACATTGGGTAAAGGCGTTTGGCGCTACGTAAACGACCTCGGGAAGCGAGAGGGTTCCTGTGAGTCCTGCATTTTTGAACGCGGCATTATCGATGTGGGTGATATGGCTCAAGTCGATGTTCGATAGCGCGGTACAACTCTGGAAAGCTGCCAGGCCCATGGCTTTTATCTCATTGGGCAGCACGATGCGGGTTAGTGCCGTACAACCGGCGAAACTCTCTTGGGGCACACCTGTGATGCGGTCGGTTGTCGAGCCGCTTCCAAACTCGACAGTAGGCCATCCGGTAGTACCCGAAAGATCGAGCGTCGTGACTGTTGTGTTGTAGGCAAAGGGGTTGGCTCTCTTGCTGTCGCCTATGCCGCAAAGAGTTATCGGACCGGTAAGTTTGAAGTCGGTGATACCGGCTTTCAAGGCGGCGTCGATGGCTTTGGCCACTTCTTCGGCACTCATGCCTTGCATATCGATATTGCCGGTGGGTTCGGGCTCGATTTCTTTCACTTTGACCCAGCATGTAGCCATATCTTCATCGACAATGGCCGAGATAATGGCTTCGCCCGGTGCTACATCCTTGACGAGTCCGAAAGCATCGACCGTGGCGACGTCGGGTTTGTTGCTGCTCCATGTCAGTTGTTTGTTCTTGGTGAGGGCTGGGGTTACGGTGGCAGAGAGTTGTGCGGTGTCGCCGACTCATAGTATCAGTTCGGTTTTGTTCATGGTTACGTCGAAAACCATAGGCGGTTCGTTTTTCTGTTTGTGACAACCGGTCGACAGGAGAACTGCCAACAGAATTCCAGCTAAAAATCTTGTTTTCATACGATTCTATATATTTATGGTTTGGCTGAACAAGTTGAAGTATTCCTCAGACGAGTCGATAAGATTCGTCGGGACATGTAAGAATAAGGTGTGGTTGAATAACGTATCGGGCAGGTGTGAGGTTGAATGTCTGTTCCTGTTCGGTGGCGTTTAAAGGGTGGGAGACTCTGGACGTTTTTTGTTTTTCTCCTGTCGGGAGAAAGGCATTTGGTTCAGGTGTTTTTCGAGTATAAGAATAAAAATTTGTAGTTAAGGTGTAGAGCCTTCGTCGTCATAACAGATGCGAATATCCGCTCTTTGTCTGGGGGCAAAGATAGAACAGTTGTGTTAAAATCAAAGAGAACCGCCTGAAATCTAACTTATTTGCTGGATTTATCACATTTATTCAAAACCGTATCCATATCCCAAACGGGTGATGATGTGGTTTCCGTAACGGCCTATTTTCCTGCGCAGACGGGTAATGTTGACGTCGATGGTGCGGTCGAGTACCACCACGTCGTTGCTCCATACCTGGTGAAGAATGTCGGCGCGCGAGAGTATGGTGCCCTGGTGGCTGAGAAAGAGGTCGAGTATTTCAAACTCTTTTTTGGTGAGTTCGACCTCTCTACCGTCAATGGTGCAGCTCTTTTTGCGTCGGTTGATTTGAAGAGTCTCGAATGTAATGGTCCCATCATCGATTTTTTCTTCGCTGTGCTCGGTGCGTCGCAAGACGCTTTTTACTCGGGCTATGACTTCCCGGGTAGAAAAGGGTTTGGCAATGTAGTCGTCGGCACCCAGGTTGAGACCTGTGACGATGTCGTCTTCGGAGTCGCGGGCGGTGCAGAAGATGATGGGGATGCGAGCCGTCTCGGGTCGTTCCCGCAACATGCGGGCCAGTCGATAACCGCTTATCTCACCCATCATCACGTCGAGAAGGATAAGAGAGTAACTGGGCAGGTCGAGTCGTAACGCCTCTTCGGCGCTGTTGGCGGTATCTACATCATAACCCTCTACTTCGAGGTTGAACTGTATGATTTCGCAGAGCGATTCTTCATCGTCGACTACGAGAATTTTAGGCTTGGAAGAATTCATTTTTTTCTCTTTTAAGATGCCGTATAATATGTATTGGCTTGGGGGGGAGGTGTTCGTCCCGAACATTTCTTGCGTGGGGCTTGCGATGGAGTAACCCTAAGTCACGTTGCAAAAATAGATGGCCTTGACGAAATATAAAATAGTGCTTGAATGGTTTAATGTAATTGTAATAAGCATGTTACCGTTTTGTAACAAAACGTTCGCAATCCTGAAACATCGCCGGCCTATTTTTGCAGCAAAAACAAACAGGAGAGAGATACGGGTCTCTCCACAAGCAATCGTAATTTTTAAAAAAGAAGAAGACAATGACACATTTTAAATCATTAGCAACAGTTGCAGCACTGATGGCATTTACCTGTGCTTCGGGTTCGGTTGATGCTCAACAGTATGTCAAGGTAGAATCTCCGGCCGATTTAGTCGAGGGCAATTACGTTATCCTGTATGAGAATGAGGCTATGAGCGGGCATGTAAGCGGTACTGCCGACAATGCCATCTGGTGCTCGACCGATGGTACGCAAGAAGAGGTCCTGGGTACCGAGGTCGTTACACTGACCGATGGCGTTGCCCTGCACCCCGATTGCATATGGACTATATCGGTGCCCGAAGAGGGCGTCTTTGCCATTGGCCGCGACGGAAATTATCTGAAAGGTTGCTACGACGACGATAAGGCAAAGTCGGAAAAAGAGTTGGCTGTCGGCAATGAACCCACAAAAGGTAAACAACAGTGGGAGATTACCTTGACCTCTGCGGGCAAGTGGTCGATACGTAATCACGATGAGGAGGTGCATGACCGTTATTTAATGCATCACGTATCCGACGGGAAAGGACGTTTTGCCAGTTATGACGACCCCGAAGAGACAGAGAAGAAATACCCTACGGCCATATACCGTGTGGTGGAGGGAAGCGCTGCATTATCAGTACCCGTGGTGAACGAAAATATTCCCGTGCGTTATTACAATCTCATGGGGCAGCTTGTCGAAAAACCGGTAAAGGGACATCTTTACATAACCAGTAGAGGCGAGAAAGTTATTTTCCGCTAATGAGACGATTCATCTTTTCAGAAAAAAACGCGACAGAATTCTGTCGCGTTTTTTTGTATGTGAGGTCAAGGCACTATGGTAAGATGGATGTCTCGTGCAGCCACTCTTCGGCCAGGCGGGTCCAGTCGTTGGTCGAGCCGGGATTGTTGCGCAGGGCGATGCTGTGGCCGCCGTTGGGGAAGATGTGCAGCGACGAGCCCTTGATGTCGTGGCGTTTCAGCGCCTCAAAGAGCCGCAGGCTGTTGAGACAGGGCACGGCAGGGTCGTCCATGGCGTGGACAATAAACATCTTTGGGGTCGACTCCGAAACCTGTTTGTCGCAAGAGAATTTGTCGCGCATCGCGGGGGTGTCGTACGAGCCCAGCAAGTTCTGACGGCTTCCTTTATGCGCAATTTCATCCATCGACACGACGGGCGACACGAGTATGGCAAAGTCGGGGCGGAACGATATCGAATCGAGCGAGTCGCCCGCGCGGCTCCAATCGTCGGTAATGGTGGCGGCACAGGCCGACAGGTGCGCGCCGGCCGATGAGCCCATGGCGCCGATACGTTGCGGGTCGATGCCCCAGCGGTCGGCATGGGCGCGTATGTAGCGTAGGGCGCGTTGCATGTCTTGCAGCGGAGCCTGGTAGCAGGTCTCGACATCGGGCGACTGCGGCAGTCGGTGTTGCAGCACGAAGGCGGTGAATCCCATCGTGTTGAACCATTTGGCAAGTTGGAAACCGCTGATTTGGTAGGCCAGCCGGGCATAGCCTCCGCCGGGTACGATGACCACGGCCGCGCCTTTGTTCTCGGCTTGGGAGGTCTCGAAGAGATAAAGCCCCGGCGTGCCGACCTGGTAGATGCGTTCGTTGGCAATGCTGTCGGGCAGGTTCAGCCCCCGGCTGTTGGGCATTTTCCCTTTTTCCCAAATGGGTATGAATGTTTGGGCGCTGAGAGTTGCCGCTACTGTCAGGAGATACAGGGAGAGAATGATTTTTTTCATGGTAAGTTCTATAAACAGGAACAGGTATCGGTAAAACAGTTATTTACAAAGGTACTATTTTTTATGGGAGCCGAGGGCAAACTTTGGAGCTTAATTTATGCTTCTTCCTCAGGGGCGGTGGAGAAAATGCGGTTTAAAGAGTCGCTCTCTCTTCAAAAAATGAGTATCTTTGTCTTTGTTATAGGTTTGTAAGAAAACACACTTACTATATGAAAGTACAACTTTTTGCGGCCGATGTGAAGACAGGCCTCTCGGTCGACTATGCCGAGGGCGGTGTGCGGGCGGGCTTTCCCAGTCCGGCACAGGATTATGAAACCGAGTCTATCGACCTCAACCGGGAATTGGTGCGGCACCCCGCTACTACTTTCTATGCACGGGCCAAGGGCGACTCGATGCGCGACTGCGGCATCGACGATGGCGACCTGCTTATCGTCGACAAGGCGCTTGAACCGCAAGACGGCAACATCGTCGTGGCTTTTGTCGACGGAGAGTTTACACTCAAACGCATTCGCATCGACAAGGCTGGCAACTGCCTGTGGCTCGTCCCTGCCAACAACGACTATCCTCCCCTGCGTGTTACGGCCGAGAACCATTTTGTCGTGTGGGGCGTGGTTACCTACAACATCAAGCGGCAGCGCTGATTTTTCGACCTTTCCCGTTTCCCTGTACTGACTGTTTTTTATCCGTTTCCCCTTTCCCTTCGTATGATAGCTTTGGTCGACTGCAACAATTTCTTCGTCTCGTGCGAGCGGGTGTTTGCCCCCGCCCTGCGCGACAAGCCGGTCGTCGTTCTCTCCAACAACGACGGTTGTGTGGTGGCTCGCAGCAATGAGGTGAAGGCCATGGGCATCAAGATGGGCACTCCCTTGTATCAGATTCGCAGTCTTTTGGAGAGTGGTAACGTGGCGGTTTTCAGTAGTAATTACAATCTCTATGGCGACATGAGCCGCCGGGTCATGTCGCTCCTTGCCGAGTTTTCGCCCGACTGTGTGCCCTATTCTATCGACGAGGCTTTTCTCGACCTCTCGGGTCTCTGCCCCGATGAGGCGCTGGCAGAGTATGCCCGGCGTATGGCCACCACCGTCGAGCGCGGCACCGGTATCCCCGTGACGGTGGGAGTGGCTCCTACCAAGACCCTGGCCAAGGTGGCGGCCCATTTCGGCAAGAAATACCGCGGTTACGGAGGGGTATGTCTCATCGACAGCGACGAGAAACGGTGCAAGGCGTTGGCCCGCTGTCCCATCGGAGAGGTGTGGGGTGTCGGTAGGCAGAATCTGGCCAAGATGGAATATTTTGGAGTGGCCACAGCCGCCGATTTTGTGGCGCGGGGCGAGAGTTGGGTGCGTCGCCATTTCACCGTATCGGGGGTGCGTACCTGGAAAGAGTTGCAGGGTATCGCCTGCATCGGTGAAGATGACTTGCCCGAGAAGAAATCGATATGCACCTCGCGCAGCTTCCCCGACCGTGGCATACGCCGCCGTGCGCAACTCGAAGAGGCCGTTGCCAATTTTGCCGCCTCCTGTGTCCGCAAGTTGCGCCGGCAGCATCAGTGCTGCCGGGTGGTAACCGTCTTTGCCCGTACCAGCCGTTTCTCGACCGACTCTCCGCAAGACAGCATCTACCGCACGCGTTATCTGCCGGTACCCACTGGCGATGTGCAGGAAATCATCTCGGCCGCCATCGGTCTCGAGAGTTATCCCCGCGAAAAGATTTACGATTACAAGAAGGCCGGTGTGATGGTGTGTGACCTGGTGCCCGATACGGCTGTGCAGACCTACCTCTTCGACACCGTCGACCGCACCAGGCAGTCGGCCCTGGCCGAGGCTGTCGACCGCATCAACCGCAAGAACGGCCGCGACACCGTACGCATCGCCCTGCAAGGTTACGACACGACGTGGCACGTCAAGAGCGAGCACCGCAGCCGCCAATACACGACCCGCCTCGACGACGTTATTCAGGTCAAGTCGTAGCGCCTGCGGATTTTGGTTGTAATCTATTGATTTTAGGAGTGTTTGGAGTGAAGTTACTCCTTGCCGACGGGGCGGCAAAGTTGACTGAGCAGGGTCGGATTGCGTGCTACTTCTTTGCTCAGTTCGATGTGGGTGCAGGCCTCTTCGCGCAGGAATCGCGAGGTGGAGGTCTCGCCGCGGGCTACGTCCCAGGTAAGGAGAATGGTATAGATTTTCAAGGCTTTGAGCTTGCGTATGAGCATCTCGTGGTCGGCATCGCCGGTGATGAGCACGACATAGTCGAAATGGCGTATGGTAGACAGTTCGTAGGCTTCGAGGGCAAACCACACGTCGATACCCTTCTCTATCACCGTCTCGTTGCCGCCTCGCTGTATCGGACGCAGGTGCTTGTAGTGAAAGATGACGTCGTTCTCGATAAGGGAGTCTTCAAAGCGACGTTCGTCAAAGAGCAGGTGCTTGTTGGCAGCCTCGTCGACGCGGTAGCGGCCGCGGAAGTAGTGGCTTTCGGTAATGTGGCTGTCGGCGGTCTGGGTATGGCTCAGCCGGCTCACCTCTTCGCGAATATACTTCATCAGGGCGGCAAGGTCGATGTTGAGGCGTGACGTCTCTTCGAGGTTTTCGTTCACTTTGGCATAGTAGCCTCCATCGATAAACAGTCCTATTGATTGAATGGAGTCGTTCATGGGAGATATGGTTTTACAGCGTTGATGCCATAAAGATAACTCTTTTCTCCGAAAAGAAAAATTCCCCGGTCCGGTCTGCCACCTATTGTCCCAACAATTTCTCCTCGATAATCTGCCTGTATTTCTCGGGTGTGGCTCCCACCTCGACGATGGGGTCCCCTTCGGTGGGTATGAATATGAGGGTGGGGAGTGCCTGTACGTTGAAGTATTGGCAAAGCTCCTTTTCGAGGTCGGCATTGACTTTGTAGAACGATACCCGGCCCCTGTACTCCTCGGCAAACTTCTCTATCTCTGGCATCAGTCTTTTGCAAGGTATGCACCAGGTGGCCCAGAAGTCGATGACTACCGGTTTCTTGCATTTGAGCGCCGGATTCCCACCGGGGCGATAATCGAAGATGTGCCGCACAAAGAAATCTTTGTTGATGGGGGTAACACGACCGTCGGCCTCGGCTATGGTGTCGGCCTTTGCGGCCGTTGTCTCATAGGTTACAGCTACGAGGTCGAATGGCTGGTAATATATCTTCTGCCGGGGGAAGTCAATGGAGAGAAGACCATGCCGCAGCAGTTCGAGCCCCAGCGTAGAGTGAGAGAGCGAAGTGTCTTTCACGGCCGTTCCGCCCGTGAGAGGGGTTTTTACAAAGGTCCAGTCGGGCAGAGTCGCTGCATCGGGAGCAGCAACGGATCCCGAATAGGAGGGCTGGCAACGGCCGGAGGCTGTGCCAGAGGGAAGGCCCCAAGCCTCGTAGTCGGCAGCGGTAAGGTTGACGAGGGCATCGGCCCAGGTGTCGAGAAGCAGGGTATGGCTTTTTCCGCCGACGGTTACGTCGCACGCGATGCCGCTGCCCGGCAGCAGACGCATGTCGGCACGGTAATTGAGTTTCATATAGGCAGGCCGGTAGGGAAGCGAGAGCGTGATTTTGCGATGGCGGGAGTCGATGGTGAGTACCATATCGCGAAAGAACGAGCCACCGATAACACCCGACACCCCGAGCGATTGCAGACCGGCCGGGTCGCCGTCGAGTATGAATGCCGGCACGTTGCTTTTGTAGATAGGGTCGCCGAGGGTG
>CAJLYN010000064.1 GCA_905210875.1 uncultured Bacteroides sp.
CGTCGTGCCGCCATCGACCTCAACATACCCCTCATCACCAACTCGCGACTGGCTTCGGCATTTATCTCGGCCTTCTGCGATACCGACCTCGACACGCTCGAAATCAAATCGTGGGAGGAGTATTGATAACGTAATCCCTCCGGATTCCATACCAGGCAGCCCGCCATGTAGCGGGCTGCCTTTTTTTGCTTACAGGTGAACTACATCCGACTTTTCAACAAGAGGAAAGAGAAAAATGTCGAGATTCTCGAAAGTCCACCTTTTAAACGCAAAAAATCCGCTTATAGCTACAATTATATGGCTACATTTGCCTCAGACAATATGAATAACCCATCTACACCACCTCACTCGACTTGAAAAACACACATTCCACATGAAAATCTCAATGTTCCTTTTTATCGGTATGCTGGTTTTGTCGACAACACAAGGCAGTGCCCAAACCGATACACACATAGAATCTTTTCCCGTCAACCAGGTGCGCCTGACCGAAAGTCCCTTCAAACACGCCCAGGAAATGGACATCTGTTACCTGCTTGGGCTCAACCCCGACCGACTGCTGGCTCCTTACCGCAAAGAGGCAGGACTGACACCCAAAGCCCCCAACTACGGAAACTGGGAAAACAGCGGGCTCGACGGCCACATAGGCGGACATTACCTCTCGGCTCTCTCCTATATGTATGCCGCTACCGGGAACAGTGAAATCAAAACCCGGCTCGACTACATGCTCAACGAACTGCAAACCTGCCAGGAGGCTGCCGGCGACGGCTATCTGTGCGGCGTACCCGGCGGACGGGCCATGTGGGAAGAGATAGCCCGCGGCGACATTCGCGCCAGTCGTTTCGACCTCAACGGGAAATGGGTACCTCTCTATAACATACACAAAACCTTTGCCGGCCTGCGCGACGCCTGCCTGCAAACGGGTAGCCGACAGGCCAAGACCATGCTGATAAAACTTACCGACTGGTGGCTCGGCCTCGTGTCGCAACTGAACGACGACCAGATACAGGAGATGCTTACCAGCGAACACGGCGGCCTGAACGAGATATTCGCCGACGTAGCGGCCATAACAGGCGATGAAAAATACCTGCAACTGGCCCGCCGCTTCTCCCACCAGGAGATACTGCAATCGCTGCTGCGGCACGAAGATTGCCTCACGGGTATGCACGCCAACACACAGATACCGAAAGTCATCGGTTTCAAGCGAATAGCCGACGTGGGAGATGATGCCTTGTGGAGCGAAGCTGCCGCCTACTTCTGGAAGAGTATCGTCGAGAACCGTACCATCTCCATCGGAGGCAACAGCGTCAGAGAACATTTCAACCCGACCGACGATTTCAGCAGTATGCTCCACAGCGAACAAGGCCCTGAGACCTGCAACACCTACAACATGCTGCGGCTCACCAAGATGCTCTACGAGACCAGCGGTAACCCGCATTACATCGACTACTACGAACGGGCACTCTACAACCATATACTCTCGACGGTAAACCCCGTGCAGGGAGGGTTTGTATACTTCACCCCCATGCGTCCGGGACACTACCGGGTCTACTCCCAACCGCAGACCTGCTTCTGGTGCTGCGTAGGGTCGGGACTCGAAAACCACGCCCGCTACGGCGAGATGATTTACGGACACAGCGACGACACACTCTATGTCAACCTTTTCATACCGTCGGTCCTTCAATGGGGTAAAAGTAAAATCGAACAACAGACAGTCTTTCCCGAAGCGGAAGAGACAAGTTTCGTCATTCGCCGGCAAAAAGGACGGCGGAGTTTCACCCTCCGGCTCCGTCTTCCCGAGTGGACCAATGAAAAAGAGGTGGAGCTGTCGGTAAACGGCACACCGCAACCTGTTGAGGTTGTCGACGGATACATCACACTCACGCGCACCTGGTCGCAAGGCGACAAGGCCCGGTTGCGCCTGCCCATGCACCTGCAAGCCGTGGCCCTGCCCGACGGCTCGGCCAACTACTCGTTCCTTTACGGTCCCGTGGTACTGGCGGCACAGATGGGCAAGCAGGAACAAACCGGCCTCTTTGCCGACGACAGCCGTGGCGGGCACATAGCCGCCGGGAAACGGCTACCCCTGCAAGAAATGCCTGTCGTGGTAAGCGAAGAAGCAACCCTGCTCTCGCATCTCGAAAAGGTCGAGGACAGCCCCCTCACCTTCAAACTGCACGATGTATATCCACAACGCTATGAGGGAATGGTACTACAACCCTTCTATCGTCTCTACGAGTGCCGATACATGGTCTATTGGCCAGTGATTAGCGATACCGAGCTGCAAAACCGTATAGAACATCTGGCCGCCGAAGAGGCCCAACGAGCCACCCTCGACTCCATCACCACCGATATGGTGGTATGCGGCGAGCAACAGCCCGAGAGCGACCATGCCGTGCAAGCCGAACAATCGCGCATCGGCGACGATGAGGGGCGACACTGGCGCGAGGCAAACGGGTGGTTCAGCTACCGCATGAAGACAAGAGAAGGGGCAGCAAGCCGACTTCATATCACCTATCTTCCGGAATTCAGAAGAGATGCCCGTATCGAAATAAACGGACAAGAGGTGGGAAGGCTCACCGACAGCCACCTGTCGGACACGGCTGTGGCCGAAATTGAAATTCCGCAAACGCTTCGTGGTGAAGAAGTATTGACGATAACGATAAGCAAAGGAGTGCAGAAAGTTACCCCCCATATCTACGAAATACGCCTTACCACCCGATAATCAGGCCGGGGAGAAAACAAGACGTCACCAGTCTGCCTTGTTATCGGATACTCACACCAATGCGTATCGTTATCAGCGGAAAAACCGACACGGAATTCATGCTGCACGTAATATCGCACAGCCCTATTCTCATATAAGAGTAGGGCTGTGCCGATAAATACAACGATGAAACGAAATAAAAGCACTCGTATATAAATACACGACCCCATAATTTCTTCAAAAAAATTGAACCGACACCGAAACTTTTTGATGCGCGCCTTCGTCTAAATCATAAAAAAAGATTTTAATTTGTTCCATTACAACTTATCACCCCATGAAAAAGACTGCTATCGCACTGGCACTCACAACCATGCTGCTATTTGCCAACACATCGTGCATCACCATTATTGCCTCGTCGTGCAACAACGACAAGAGTGCCGACACGGCAATAAAAGCCAGTAAAACGTACAAGACAAAAAACGTTGCCGTCGAAGAGTTCAATGCCATAAAGGCCAGTTCGGCAATAGACGTCATCTATACCCAGACCGAAGGAGAACCCACGGTCGAGGTCTATGCTCCCGACAACATCATCGACCATATCACCGTCAAGGTAAAAGATGAAACACTGGTCATAGGGGTAGAACGCCATACCCGCATAAAAGGGAGATGTCAAAAAGTAGTACGCGTATCGGCTCCCGCCGTGCATCGCTTCCAATCATCGAGCGCGGGCGACATCGTTCTGAAAAACGGACTGACCACAACCGGTAAAGTAGAAATAAAAGCCAGCAGCGCTGGCGACATCAAGGGCGAAGGTATCGCCTGCACCGACCTGTATATCGACGCCAGTTCGGCAGGGGATATCCAACTGAAAGAGATTACCTGCACCCATATCGAGGCCAAGACCAGTTCCGGCGGCGACATCGAACTCTCGGGCCGGTGCGAAAAAGCTGTTTACAAGACATCGAGTGCCGGCGACATAAACGCAAAGAAGATGAAAGCCGTCGACGTAGATGCAACCGCCAGCTCGGCCGGCGACATCAGTTGCCACGTATCGGGCCAACTGACAGCCCGCACATCGAGCAGCGGAGAAATTTTCTACAAAGGCAACCCGTCGGCCATCGACTATTCTCCTAAAAAAGACCTAAAAAAAATCGATTGAAAATAGACTCGTTCCACGTCCATTTCGCTATCTTTGCATCGTTTATGCATCATTAACTAATCAAACAAAAAACTATCATGAAAACGATGTTCCGATCGCTTCTGGTCAGTGCGATCATTCTGTTGAGCGTGACTCTCACCTCATGCAGCAAAGACGATGAACAATTCGGCATAACCGGTAGCAGCGACAATGCCGAGATGATAATCGGAGATTGGTATTTTACGGGAAACATTGCTCCTTCACTCCTGCTCAATGCCGATGGAAGTTGTGCCATATACTACGGCTCC
This sequence comes from uncultured Bacteroides sp., assembly GCA_905210875.1. Taxonomy (GTDB): domain Bacteria; phylum Bacteroidota; class Bacteroidia; order Bacteroidales; family UBA11471; genus Caccoplasma. The sequence goes on from CAJLYN010000064.1 coordinate 4,148, forward strand.
AATTCCATCAGAAACGATGCTACGGGAAAATGGATTTACGAAAAAGATTCTCGCACATTGGTGTGTATCATATACAACAACGACGGCACGGTAAGCACATCGTTTACCTATTGCGTAAAGGCCCTGACAGAACACACCCTTACTGCCGAATGGTCTTCGGTTGATTACGGGACACGGACTGATACGTGGATAAGAAAATAATATGCCGATTACAGAATTTGAAAAAAGTGCCGATAGATACAATTTATCGGCACTTTTTGAGTTTAATGATTGAGCATCGCCGGAAAGCGGTGCCTCTTTCATGCGCATGAAAAATAAACGATACCTGCTCCTTCTGCTGTTGATGCTGCCGAGTATGGGTCTGTTGCGGGCACAAGACGACACGCAACTGAGCCAATACTGGGCCATGCCGTCGTATTACAACGCCGGAGCAGCAGGTATCTACGAAAAGCTCAACCTGCGCGCCGCCACCCGCCAGCAATGGGTGGGAATGCCGGGAGCCCCCAAGTCGTTCCTGGCCCTAGCCGACATGCCGCTGCGATTTCTCAAAGCCGACCACGGCGTAGGGGTGATGCTGGCCAACGACAGTTACGGACTCTTCAAGACCACCTCGCTCGGCCTGCAATATGCCTACAAGGTACGGCTGTGGGGCGGACAACTGAGTCTCGGCCTGCAACTGGGGCTCGTCAGCCAGACATTCGACGGCACCGAAGTATTTATTCCCGAAAGTGACTACCACCAACAAACCGACAACGCCATACCCACCACCGAATTGCAGGGTACGGCCTTTGACGTGGGTTTCGGAGTGTACTATACCCACAAATATTTCTACGCCGGACTATCCTCTACACACCTTACACAACCCACCATTTCGTTCGACGAAAATTACGAAGGCTCCATTACCCGCGCATATTATTTCATGGCAGGAGGCAATATTCCCTTGAAGAATGCGTTATATGAAGTGCAGCCGTCGATGTTGTTGAAGACAACTTTCCAAATGACACAAGCCGAACTGACTCTGCGGTTGAGATACAACCGATTCATCTGGGGTGGATTGGCCTACCGATGGAAAGAGGCCGTAATCTTCATGGCGGGCTGCGAATTTAAAAACTTCCTGTTGGGATATTCCTACGACTACTCGACATCGGCCATACAGAAAGCCACGAGCGGCAGCCACGAAGTATTTGTGGGATACAGCATGAAACTCGAATTGTCAAAAGGAAAGAAAAACAAACATAAAAGCATACGAATTCTATAAGCTATGTATATGAAACGGTACATCTCATACCTCGGCCTGGCCGCCATCTTGAGCAGCTGCGCCTCATCGGGAAGCACCAACGGAGGTGAACTCACCGGCGTAGGCGGTATGGCTTGGGGCGAACCCACCCCCTATGGCATGGTCCTTGTAAAACGAGGGTCTTTTGAAATGGGGCATAACGATACCGACAGTCTCTGGGGTACACAACCCAATGCACGGTCGATTTCGGTCGATGCCTTCTGGATGGACGATACCGAAATCACCAATTCGGAATACAAACAATTTGTATATTGGGTGCGCGACTCCATTATACGCGAACGGCTGGCCGACCCGGCCTACGGCGGCGATGAAACCTTCAAAATCGAAGAAGACCGCGAAGGAAACCCCGTAACGCCTCACCTCAACTGGGCCAAAGCCATTCCCTGGCGCAACCCCACCGAAGACGAGGCCCGAGCCATAGAGAGCGTCTACCGCATCGACCCCATATCAGGGAAACGGGTTCTCGACGTTACCCAGCTCAATTACCGCTACGACGTGTACAACCACACCGAGGCAGCCAAGCGCCGCAACCGCATGGACCCGGCCCGTCGCATACTCAACACCGACATCACTCCGGGCAACGAAGAGATTCTCATCTCCAAAGATACGGCCTTTATCAACGACGACGGACAAATCGTTACGCAGACCATCATACGGCAACGCCAGAACGAATTTGACTTTCTCAACACCTACATCATCAACATCTACCCCGACACGACGGTGTGGGTCAACGACTTTGAAAATGCCTACAACGAGCCCTATATGCGCATGTACTTTGCACACCCCGGCTACAACGACTATCCGGTGGTAGGCGTATCGTGGGAGCAGGCCAACGCCTTCTGTGTATGGCGCACCAACCTCCTGCGCTCGGCCATGATACAAGACCGCATGGTCGAACCCTACCGTCTGCCGACCGAGGCCGAGTGGGAATATGCCGCCCGCGCCGGCAAGAACGAGAACAGCTATCCCTGGGACGAGAATGCCACGCTGACCGACAAAGGCTGCTTCTATGCCAACTTCAAGCCCATGAAGGGAAACTATCTCCAAGACGGCAACCTGATAACCTCGCGCGTAGGCATTTACCCGCCCAATGAATTTGGCCTCTACGACATGGCCGGCAACGTATCGGAATGGACGGCCACGGCCTACACCGAGTCGGTCGACCGCTACACAAGCGACATGAACCCCGACTTCCGCTACAATGCCGCCAAAGAAGACCCCTACCGCATGAAACGGAAAATCGTGCGCGGAGGTTCCTGGAAAGATGTGTCGAACTTCGTCCGCTCCGACCTGCGAATGTGGGAATATCAGAACGAGCAACGCTCCTACATCGGATTCCGCTGCGTGCGCACGCAGGTAGGATTTGCCAAAGGACGCAGAAATTAAGAACCGAAAAAAATTTGTCAGCCATCATGGGAAAATATAAAAGATATAAGAACAGCATCGAAAAATTCCTCTCGGGAGACTCGGGAAAACGATTTTTCAACTTTGCATACAGTATAGGTGCCGCCATCGTCATCTGGGGCGCCCTTTTCAAAATTCTGCACCTCCCCGGAGGCAACGTCATGCTCTCGATAGGTATGGGTGTGGAGGTTCTGATGTTTATCCTCACCGCATTTGACCGTCCGGCCAAGGAATACCACTGGGAAGAGGTATTCCCCGTACTGGCATCGAAAGACCCCGAAGACCGGCCCGACTTCAAGGGCGGCGGAGGCATCGTCGTCAACGGCAACCTGGGAGGCGACGGCAACATAGTTGTTTCGGGCACCGATGCCCGGCGCATCGCCGGCATTCCCTCGAATATCGAGGTGAGTGAAGAAGACACCAAGAATCTGTCGGAAAGCATACAGAAGCTCTCGGCTGCCGCCGAACAGATTTCGCGCATGGCCGAGCTCACCGATGCCACACAGAAGTATCTCGACCAGATGGCCGCCATCTCGGAACAGATGTTGCAGTTCCGCCAGGCCACCCAGTCGCTCACCGACGTGTCGAACCTGCTGCTCAACTCCTACCGCCACATCACCGACAACAGCGACGGTATCACCCAACACACGCAGGGATATGTCGAACAGATGGAGTCGCTCAACCGCAACATTGCCGGTCTGAACACGATTTACGAGATACAGTTGAAAGGCATCAGTTCGCAACTCGACAACATCGACCGCGTGAACGTAGGTCTGCGCAACATACGACAAATGTACGAAGACTCGATGCAAGACAGTTCACGTTACTGCGAAGAGGTTGAAAAGATGACCCAATACATGGCCCAGCTCAATGCCGTATACCGCAACATGCTCACGGCCATGACCATCAACATGTATAACCCGTCGCCCCGACAAGAACAACCGCAACAGTCTCAACAACCGGCCACCGACAACGACAAAGACAAAGACACACAACCCAACGCATAACCACCAGCACAACGGACTATGGCATCACACAACTCCAATATGTCGCCCCGACAGAAGATGATAAACCTCATGTATATCGTCTTGACTGCCATGCTGGCCCTGAACGTGTCGTCGGACGTGCTCAACGGTTTCCGCCAAGTCGAGGAAGGTCTCGTGCGCACGACCGAGAATGTCGCCGTGCAGAACGAGTCGCTCTACGCCGAGCTCACCACCTACTACCACAACAACCCCGAGAAATCGGGTGAGTGGTATCACAAGGCAACAGCCGTGCACCAGCACACCGACTCGCTCTATAACTACATCGCGACCCTGAAACAACGTATCGTGCGGGAAGCCGACGGAAAAGACGGCGACATCAACAACATCGAACGCCAGGACGACCTCGAAGCCGCCTCGTTCATCATGCTTTCGCCCACCACCCGTGAAGGAGAGAAACTGCGCAAGGCTCTCATCGAATACAGCGAAATGGTCAACACGATGATAAGCGATACGGTGAAACAACGCCTCATCAACGAATATCTCTACCCGAGAATGTCGAAAACCGCCGTGGGCGAAAAGAAAGCCACTTGGGAAGAGGCCAACTTTGAAAACATGCCGGTCATAGCGGCCATCACCCTGCTCACCAAGATACAGAGCGACCTGCGCTCGGCCGAAAGTGAAATTCTGCACACACTGCTGAAAAACATCGACAGCGGCGACGTGCGCGTCAACCAGCTCAACGCCTACGTCATACCCTCGTCCAAGACGGTAATCCGCGGCGGAAAATACTCGGCCAACATTGTACTGGCCGCCATCGACACGACAATGGTACCCACAATCCACATCAATGGAGAAGAATTGAGCGGCAGTAAAGACGGACTCTACGAAGTAACCTGCAACCGCTCTGGTATCTATACCCTTGACGGCTACCTCGAAGTACCGCATGGGGACGGCACTTCGACCCAACACCCGTTTCACACGAACTACACCGTGGTCGACCCCTCGGCTACCGTATCGGCCACGATGATGAACGTACTCTATGCAGGCATCGATAACCCGCTGAGCATCTCGGTACCGGGTGTTCCCAACCACGCCGTATCGGCCACCGCCACGGGCGGACGCATCACCCGCGACAGAGACATCTGGCAGGTTAAACCCTCAAAAGTGGGTCAAGACGTGGTCATCACCGTGACGGCATCGATGAATGGTCGCAATCAGGTGGTAAACACCACCACATTCAGAGTGCGGCAACTGCCCGACCCCATGCCCTTCATCGCCTACAAGGACGACAACGGAAACATGCAACGCTACAAGGGCGGTCGCCCCTTTGCCAAGGCACGACTGCTTGCCGCTCCCGGCATCGAGGCTGCCATTGACGACGACCTGCTCAACGTCGAATACACGGTGCTGAGTTTCGAGACCGTCTTCTTCGACTCGATGGGTAACGCCATACCGGAGGTATCGGACGGCAACCGATTCTCCCAACGGCAGAAAGACAGCTTCCGCCGGCTCTCGCGCGGCAAACGCTTCTACATATCGCGCGTCAGAGCCATCGGTCCCGACGGCATAGAGAGAGACCTCTCCCCAATAGAGATTATTGTAAACTGATTATAACGACAAGAAACATACGATTATGAAAATCACGGTAAAACATATGCTGGTTCTTCTCGGGCTGTGTACCTTGCTGCCAGTGTGCGAGGCACAAAACACGGTTGTGCGCCGCAGCAGCACGACGGCTAACCGCACCGACAAAAACGGCCTCACGGTCAGAGCCCAGACACTCTACCAAAGCGGCGAGCCTTCGGAAGCCGATATTCCGTGGACGCGCGGCATCTACCGGCAAATCGACCTCACGAAAGAAAAGAACATGCCACTCTACTATCCCGAAGAGGTTATCGATGGACAGGAAAATCTCTTCCGCATTCTGCTGGGACTGGTAGCGACAAACAAAATCAAAGTCTACGAATACCTCGATGGCCGGGAAATCTTTACCGAAGAGTACGAGGTAAAAGTTGAAGACATGCTTGAACGTTTCCACATCTTGTATGAACTGAAAGCCGGACGCACCGCCAAGCGCAACACCTATATCATCGAAGAGAGCGACGTGCCGTGCAACGAGGTGCTGTCGTACTATGTCAAGGAAAAATGGATTTTCGACCAGCGCTCGTCGACCTGCTACCCCGTCATCGAAGCCATCTGTCCGGTGCTGCACCGTGTAGGTGATTTCGGTGGAGAACCGATACGGTATCCCATGTTCTGGGCCCGATACGACGATATTCGTCCATATCTGGCACAACACTATATCATTACCGACAACATGAACAACATACGCAACTACACCTACGATGATTTTTTCAAACTGCGTATGTTCGACGGAGAGATTTACAAGACCCAGAATCTGCAAAACATGTCGCTCATGCAGCTCTATCCCACCCCCGAGGCCCAGGACAGCGCCCGGAGAGTAATAGAAAGCCAGTTGGCTCAATTTGACCGAAGCCTATGGGTAAATGATGAAGCCCAGGCCGAAGAGCCCAAAGCCAATAAGAAAGAAGTGAACGCAACAGCCGATGAAACCAAGACCACAGAGCCCGAAAAGAAAGTATCAACC
>CAJLYN010000065.1 GCA_905210875.1 uncultured Bacteroides sp.
AACGTCCCGGCCGTGCGGCCGACGCGGCTCCCATTGAGGGTAATTTTTACGAGACCCGCAATGAGTACCAGATACGCATCTACCACCGTCCGCAGGGGGCCCGCTACGACCGCCTGGTAGGTTATACCCGCTGTCGTATGTAGCTTGCTGCGCCCTGCCGTGCTGATTACCTGCAAAAGTATGAGCCGCTTCTGCGGCGACAGCGTTTTTTCTTCTCCTTTCTCTCCTTCTTTTTCTCGCACTTTTCAGAAAGGAAATTCGGGGCATGTCCAGCCCCGCTCTTCATAGATGTCGGCGATGGGTATCTCCCACGTGCCGTGCGAAATCTGGCCGGATAAATCAAATCTTTTCCCTATGACACGTTTCATGTTGCCTGTCAGAGGAAAGGCTCCTATGTACAGATGCGAAGGCGTGATGGCAATACCCTGTCGCACCCCCTTTTCGCGTTGGCAAAAAACCTCTCCCAGGAAAATGTTTGTTTCGTAAAACGTGGCTGCCTGAAATGCGTCGGCCTTTTGAAGCAGTTCCGAGAGTTCATTCTGGTAAGCCGTTTTAAGTTCCCATTCGGCAAAAATCCCCAGTGTGATGTTGCGATGGAGGTTGTCGATAACGACACCGTACCCGTTGGGAGCCCCTTGATAAAGCATGCCCGCATATTCTATGTGGCGGTCGATTTTCAAGAAGGAGACACAGTCTACGTCAAAATTCCCCATAAAGCTTGACTTCTTTTTATAATCATTCTATGAGCAGTATGCCATCTCTAAGGCCAAACTGCGGAAATGGTCGTGTATAAGAAAGAGCGGCATCGAGAAGCTTGTCAAACAAAAAATGCTCTCGATAAGTAATGAAGCAAAGATAATAAAATATATATAGCTTTAAAAACAAAAAACTAAAATATTTTATAAAAAGAAAGATTACCAGAGACTATTCTGGTAGAGTTGTTAGTTGACCAATGGCGGGGTTTCGGCCGGTTGTTTGGTGGGTGATGCCGCGAGAAGTAAAGAGAAAGGAGCCGGTAGCGTGCAAAAATATCGTTTGTGACTAATGGTGGCGGTAGCCAGTCAGGTGCAAACCGGAAGCAGAGCGAGACATAAAAAAACTCGCAATCTTGTTTGCTTGCGAGTTTTGGTGCGATTGGTGACCCCGACAGGACTCAAACCTGTGACCTTCAGAACCGGAATCTGACGTTCTATTCACTAAACTACGGGGCCATTTCGGTTGGCAAAAGTAAGAATTATTTGTAGCTTTGCCAAATGAAACGGTTTAAATCTTTGAAAAATGAATGTTCGTATCGAAGAGAGTTGGCGGGAGAGGTTGCAACCAGAATTTGATGCACCTTATTTTGAACAGCTTACCGACTTTGTGCGCCACGAGTACGCCACGACACGAGTCTATCCTCCCGGCCGGGAGATGTTTGCCGCCTTTGAGGCTTGTTCGTTTGACAAGGTGAAAGTGGTGATTCTCGGGCAAGACCCCTACCACGAGCCGGGGCAGGCGCACGGCCTTTGTTTCTCGGTGAACGACGGAGTGCCGTTTCCCCCTTCGTTGCAAAACATTTTCAAGGAGATTCACGACGATATAGGTACACCTATACCCATGAGCGGTAATCTTACCCGTTGGGCCAACCAGGGTGTGCTGCTGCTTAATGCCACACTCACGGTGCGGGCCCATCAGGCCGGTTCGCACCAGAACCGGGGGTGGGAACGTTTTACCGATGCCGTGATACATCGTTTGGCTGATGAGCGGGAACATCTTGTTTTCATGCTGTGGGGAGCTTATGCCCAGCGTAAGGGAGAGTTTATCGACCGCACGAAACATCTGGTGCTGCAATCGCCTCACCCGTCGCCGCTTTCGGCACACAGGGGATTCTTTGGCAATCATCATTTCAGCCGTACCAACGAGTATCTTGTGGCGCATGGTATGGAACCTATTTTATGGTAAATGCATATATGGAAAAAATTGATGTAGAAGCACGTGCTCACAAAGCACGCGAATTGTTCATGAGCGGATACAACTGTTCCCAGTCGGTAATTTTGGCATATGCCGATTTGCTCAACATTGACCCCGAAGTGCTTTCAACACTGGTGGCTCCGCTCGGAGGTGGTATGGGTCGGTTGCGCGAGGTGTGCGGTGCGGTGAGTGCTGCCTTTATGCTTACAGGTCTGAAATATCCAAACCCCCGGCCTAATGACAAGGAGTCAAAGACACGTTCTTATAAGGCCGTACAGGAGTTGGCCGAGCGGTTCCGTCGGGAGAATGGTTCTATTGTGTGTCGGGAGTTGCTGGGTTTGGGCAAAGGTGCCGATTCGCCGGTTCCTTCGGATCGCACCGAGGCTTATTATAAGCGCCGTCCCTGTCCCGATTATATCGAGATGGCTGCCCGTTTTGTGGGTGAAATGCTCAACAGCGAGAACGAAGGATAGTTTTTCCTCTCTACGTTGCTACTTAATGTATTGGCGCCTGTATCCGAAACCGGACACAGGCGCTTGTTATAAATTCTATTTGTGTTGCAGGAGAGCGTTTATTCCTTCTCGATGGGAAGTGGCTGTGCGGTACCGGGTTTTGTCGGAGTCGATTCGGGAGTGCGGGGACGTTCTGCCTCCTTCTTAGCCTTCTCTTCGGCAGCTATTTTCTGCCATTGTGCATACTTCTCTTCTCCCAGAATTTTCTGAATCTCCTTTTCCCGGTTTTCTGCCCGTTCTTTCAGCTCTTCGGGAGAAAGGGTCGCTCTCATACCTTCGCGTTGGGGTCTCTCGGGGCGACCGCCTTGCGGTCCGAAACCTTCGGGTCTGGGGCGATGACCTTGCGGCCGTTCACCCTGGGGGCGTTCGCCACGCTGCCGTTTCGGGCGCATGGACTGCTGCCGATCTTGCGCTTCCTGTAAATTGATTTTGTAGAGTTTCTTACTCTGTTTTTTTGTCAAAGAGAGTGCCTCGCTCATTTTGTCGGTTTTGTTTTGAGCTACCATCTCGGGGGTAATGCGTTGGCGTTGGGCCTTTGCCCGGTTTTCGCGGGCTTCTTGCGACTGGGCCGATGCTCCGGCCATACTTGCTGCCAGAAGGCAGATGCATAGAATCTTTTTCATTGTTTTCTTTTTTTAGGGGTTTTGCTGTTTAGACGTCAAGTGCTTTTTTGCGTTTAATGCCGTTCGACAGAGAGTCGTTTTTTATCGATAAAAAGCGTCGCCCCACCGATATTTCGGTGGGGCGACGGATAAAACGTTATGGAGTGGTGGTTGGTCTACAAACCATCTTCGCCATAGGTAGCGATGATTCCCATTTTGGATTCATCGATAAAGCGGAGTATGTAGTCTATCTCAGGGGAGGGCTTGCAAATGTCTTTGATACGCAGAACGGCATTTTCAAGGCTGGTACCCGACGAGTAGATTTGACGATAGGCCAAGGCAATATTCTCTATGGTGGCTTCGTCGAAACCGTTGCGTCGCATGACAAAGGCGTCAATGCCTTTGTAGGTAATGGGGTTGTGTGCGGCAATGATATATGGCGGAATATCTTTGCTGGTGCGGCAACCGCTCTTGATGAGCGACCAACTGCCTACGCGACAGTTTTCCTTGATGATGACACGGCCGGCCAAAATGGCTTTGCTGTGTATGTGACAGTCTCCCGAGAGGTCGCAGTCAATACCGAGAATACAGTCGTCGTCAATAAGACAATCGTGTCCGATGCGGGTGCCTTTGAGAATGTAATTGTTGTTCCCTATGCGGGTCTCTCCCTGGGCAGAGGTGGCACGGTTGATAACGACATATTCGCGTATGATGTTATTGTCGCCGATGGTGAGTCGGGTGGCGTCGCCCTTGAATCGGAAGTCTTGCGGTTCGGCACCGAGAATGGCACCTTGAAATATGCGGTTGTTTTTGCCCAAGGTCGTTCCTGCCAAGACGCTGGCATAAGGTAATACCTCGCAGTTGTCGCCGATGACGACATTTTTGTCGATATAGGCAAAGGGGTGTATGGTCACGTTATTTCCTATCTCGGCTTTGGGGTCGACGTATGCTAATGGACTTATCATAGTGTTGCGTTTTTAAGGTTTTACTTGGTATTCTCCTCTATCTCGCGGCCACCACCCAGAGCGTGGTACAGGCTGATGACGGCCACCATGCACTGATAGGCGTCGGAAACTTCCGAGAGTTGGGCACTCAGCAGTGACTGTTGAGCGGTCAATACTTCGAGGTAGGTAGAGGTGCCCAGTTTCATGAGCGACTCGGTCGATGCTACGGCACGTTGCAGTGCATCGATTTGCAGCGAACGTTGTGAGAGAATATCCTTGTTGGCCTGATAGGCATACAGGGCGTCGCTTACCTCTTGTCCGGCGTTGAGAATTGTCTGCTGGAAATTGATGGCGGCGATTTCCTGTTGAGCCTTGGCGGCTTTCAAGTTGGCAATGTTACTGCCTTGGTTGAAAATAGGTTGTACCAGAGAAGCGGCTGCTGATAACAATATCTGTGCCGGGTTGACGGTTCCATTCTGGTTGCTCCAACCGGCAGAGCCCGAAATGACCAGATTGGGGTAGAAGGCCGAACGGACAATGTTGGTCGAGTAGTAGGCTGCGGCGAGAGACATTTCGGCGGCTTGTACGTCGGGACGGTTGGCCAGCATCTGCACCGGAACGCCTACGTGGAGTATCTCGGGCATGGTCTGTTCATCGAACGAGCCTCTTTTTATTGTCTGTGGAGCCTGATATAGCAAGGTGGAAAGTGTGTTTTCTGTCTCTCGTATTTGTTGCCGCAAGGCGGGTATTGAAGCAGCAATGGCATAGCAGTTGGCTTCGCTTTGGGCTACGGCAGCTTCGTTGGTCATACCGGCGAGTTTCATCGCTTTCATGATTTCAACGCTCTGTTGCCATGATATGGCGGTTTCCTCGGTGATGGCCAGTTGCTTGTCGAGCATAAGCAGCGTGTAGTAGCCGTTGGCGATGGTAGCGATGAGCTGTGTGCGTACGGCCTGCTGATAGGCTTTGCCTTGCATGAGGGCAGCTTTGGCGTTACGTTTGGAATTGAGTACACGACCGAAGATGTCGATTTCCCAACTGGCACTCACGGGTGCGGTCCAGCTCCAGGTGCTCCGATTTCCATAGTGCAGATTACCGTCGAAGCTCGATACCGAGGCTTGCGGCGTAAGGTTTATTGAGGGCAGGAAGGCCAATTGCGAGGCGCGGAAACTGGCCTGGGCCGCTTCGACTTGCAGCATGGCGGTTTTCAAGTCGCTGTTGTTTTCGAGCCCCTGGCGAATGAGGTCTTGCAGTATGGGATCGGTGAAGATGTCGGTCCATGGCAGGTCTCCAATGTTCAGGCTGTCGGCCGCGAGGGTATCGGCAATCGATACCGTGTCGCGGAACAGCCCTTGTACGTTTACATCGGGACGCTCATATTTCTTGTATATGTGGCAGCTGTTAAGCGTGGTTGCCAAAACCAGGCTGCACAAGGTATATGAAAGAATGTGTTTCATGCGTGTCGTATTATAAAGATTATTTCGCATATTGTTCGATTTCTGAGATGACGTCTTTATTGTCGAGGTCGTCCCATACGAGAGGTTTGAATCGTTCTTGTATGGTTTGGAAGACAACAAACAGTGCCGGTACAATGAATATTTGGCAAATCATACCGATGAGCATACCGCCTACGGCTCCAGAGCCGAGGGTGCTGTTACCGTTGGCTCCTACACCGGAGGCAAACATCATGGGCAACAGACCGATGACCATGGCCAGTGAGGTCATGAGGATAGGACGTAGACGGGCTGCGGCACCGTCAATGGCGGCGTTGATGATGGGCATGCCGGTGCGTCGGCGGTCGAGGGCGAACTCAACGATAAGAATGGCATTCTTGGCCAACAGACCGATAAGCATGATGAGTGCGATTTGCAGATAGATGTTGTTTTCGACACCCATGATCCAAGCGAAGACAAAGCTTCCGGCCAAACCGAAGGGTATGGACAGAATTACCGACAACGGCAAGATGTAACTTTCGTACTGGGCACTCAACAGCAGGTAGACGAATACGAGGCAGAGCACGAAGATGATGGCGGTTGTTCCGCTGCTCGAACTTTGTTCCTCACGAGTCATACCCGAGAATTCATATCCGTAACCTACGGGCAGTGTCTGGGCAGCTACCTCCTGTATGGCTTTGATGGCCTCACCCGAACTGTATCCGTCGGCGGGGCTACCGTTGATAGACATGGAGGTGTACATGTTGAATCGCTTGATGTTATCGGGACCGTAAACTTTTTGCAGGGAGATAAAGTTGGTGATGGGAGCCATCTCCGATCCGTTGCGGATCTTGATATTGTTCAGGCTTTCGGGGCTGACGCGAGCCTCGGGGTCAGCCTGTATCATGACACGGTAGAGTTTACCAAAGCGGTTGAAGTTTGACGAATAAAGACCTCCCAGGTAACCTTGCAGGGCCGAGAGCACATCGCTGGGGCTGATGCCGGCCTGTTTGCACTTGGCTACGTCAACGTCGACACGGTATTGCGGGAAGTTGGGATTGAAGGTGGTCGACGCTTGGGCAATTTCGGGCCGTTTCAGCAACTCGGAGATAAACTCCTGAGCTACCTGGTAGAAGTTGTCGAGCGAGCCACCCGTCTTGTCTTGCAGGTTCAATTCAAAACCGTTACTGATACTGTAACCGGGAATCATAGGCGGTGCGAAGCAAAGTACGCGGGCATCTTTCACCTGGGTGGCGCATTGGGCGTAGATGGCTCCGATGACGGAGTTGGCATCCATGCCTTTCCCGGTACGTTCTTCCCACGGTTTCAACTTGCAGATAAATGAGCCATAGGTATTACCCTGGCCACCCAGGAAGCTGAATCCGATGATTTGTGTACGGCTCTGCATGGCGGGTTGGGCACCCAGTATCTGGTCGATTTGAGCCATTACCTCTTCGGTGCGTTCCTGAGAGGTACCCGGTTGCAAGTCGGCCGTAACCATGATGGTTCCTGTGTCTTCGTTGGGCACAAATCCGGTAGGAGTGACGTTCATGAGGATAATGAGTACGGCGATTCCGGCAATGACGCCTATGGTCGACAGTTTCTTGTGATGTACAAAGTGGGCCACACCGTTTTTGTACTTGGCCAACATGGCGTTGTAAGCCGCATTGAAGGCGATGTGGAAGCGTGCAATGAAAGATTTTTTGCCGCTCTCATCTTTGTGAGGTTTAAGCAACATGGCGCACAGGGCAGGACTTAACGTCAAGGCATTGATGGCTGAGAAGCCGATGGCAAATGCCATGGTGAGACCGAACTGGCGGTAGAAGGTTCCCGATGTACCGGTCATAAAGCTCACAGGAATGAACACCGACATCATCACCAGCGTAATTGATACGATGGCGCCCGAGAGCTCTCTCATGGCATCGATAGAGGCTTTGCGAGGTGACTGGTAGCCCTGGTCGAGCTTGGCATGGACACCTTCGACGACCACTATCGCATCGTCGACCACAATGGCAATGGCCAGAACCAAGGCGCAAAGCGTTAGCAGGTTGAGGCTGAATCCCATGAGGTACAGAGCAAAGAATGTTCCTACGAGAGATACGGGAATGGCGATGGTAGGAATGAGGGTGGAGCGGATATCCTGCAAGAAGATGTATACCACGAAGAACACGAGTATGAAGGCCTCAATGAGGGTCTTGATAACTTCGTGAATTGATGCGTAGAGGAAGTCGTTGGAGTTCATCGTCACATCAATCTCAATTCCGGGAGGAAGTGTGGTCTTTATCTCATCGAGCAGGTTGGTGATGTCTTCGATAATGGCGGTTGCGTTAGAACCGGCCGTTTGGTATACCATGGCCGATACGGCGTTGTGGCCGTTCTGGAAGTTTTTGAAGTTGTAGTTGAGACGGCCCAGTTCGATGTCGGCAACATCTTTGAGGTAGAGTATCTCGCCGTTATCGTCGGCGCTGATGACCATGTCGCCGAATTCTTCGGGGGTTGTCAATCGACCTTTATAGGTAAGCACGTATTGGAACGACTGGTTTCCTTGTGCACCGAACTGTCCGGGGGCTGCCTCGATGTTCTGCTCGGCCAGAATACCGGTAATATCGCTCGGCATCAGTCCGTATTGGGCCATCACTTCGGGTTTGAGCCAGATACGCATGGAGTAGTCCGATGCCATGACGTTGGCATCGCCCACACCCGATACACGTTGTACCAGAGGTATGACGTTGATTTTTGCATAGTTTTCGAGGAACTCGATGTCGTAGCGGTCATCGGGGCTGTACAACGAGAATACCATAAGCATACTGGTCTGTCGTTTCTGCGTGGTAACACCCACCTGGGTTACCTCGCTGGGCAGCAGGTTCTGTGCCTGGGATACCCGGTTCTGTACTTTTACCGATGCCATATCGGGGTCAGTACCTTGTTTGAAGTACACGGTAATTTCGGCCGAACCGGTATTGGTGGCGGTAGAGGTCATGTAGGTCATGTCTTCTACACCGTTGATAGACTCTTCGAGCGGCGCGATGACACTATTCAGAATCGTTTGCGCATTGGCACCCGTGTAGGTGGTAGATACACGGATGGTAGGGGGCGCGATGTCGGGATATTGGGTGATAGGTAAGAAGAATAGTCCCAAAACGCCCAATATGACCATGAATATTGATATCACGGTCGATAGCACCGGGCGGTTAATAAATCTGTCTAACTTCATAATGTCGTATTTGCGAAGTTGTTTTTATTCGGTTGCTTTATGCTCTGATTCTTATTTGCCGGCTTGTGCTTGGCTTTGAGCTTGTGTACCAGCGACCTTTATGGTCATGCCGTCTTTGAGCGAGTTTACACCTTCGGTAACGATGCGGTCGCCTTCTTTAAGACCCGAGAGCACCATGTACTCTTTTCCGTTATCGATGGTGGCAACGACTACTTCGGTCGATTTTACGGTCGAGTCGTCGTTGAGCAGGTATACAAATTTTTTATCTTGTATTTCGTAGGTGGCTTTCTGCGGAATAAGAAGAGCATGATCGTTTTTCATCGGGATCAGTATGTTGCCGGCACCTCCGCTACGCAATACGCGATTGGGGTTTTTAAAGGTGGCGCGCATGCTCGACGAGCCGGTTTGGGTGTCGATAATACCGCTTACGGTTTCGATTTTTCCTTTTATGGGGTAAGTCGAGCCGTCGGCCAGTTTCAGCGATACGGCCGGGAGTTTCGACAGGAAGTTGTTGGCCCCGTATTGGTTGGTCAGTTCCAGAATCTGTTTCTCGGTCATGGAGAAGTAGACATACATCTCGGAGTTGTCCGATACGGTGGTGAGTGGTGTTGTCATGGCCGATGACACGAGGCTTCCTACCCGGTAGGGGATGGACCCTACGATACCGGTGAGGGGGCTGGTAACACGGGTGTAGGAGTCGTTGTTGCGGGCGTTGACCAGCTGGGCCTCGCTTAGGGCCAATTGGGCGAGAGCCGATGCGTAGTCGTTTTCGGCCATCTGGCGATCGTATTCGCTGATGATACCCTTTTGTTGCAGTTCACGTTTGTTCTCGGCCGTGAGTCGGGCAGTTTCGGCAGTCGCTTTGGCCGATTGTACGGTAGCTTCGGCTACTTTCAGAGCCGATTTGTAGGGAATGGTATCGATAACGAAAAGCACGTCGCCTTTCTTTACCAGGGAGCCTTCGTCGACGAGGAGTTCGGTGAGAAACCCGCTGACGTTGGGGCGTATCTCAATGTCTTGTTTACCTTTGATGCGAGCGGGATAGCTGCTAAACCACTCCATCGACGAGGGTTGCAGTGTCATGACAGCATATTCACGGGCAAATCCGCCCATGCCTTGAGAATTTTTTCCTTCACAGGAAAACAGCGAAATGCACAGTATCGCACAGGCGATGGTCTGAATAGATAATCTCAGTTTCATAGATAATTGCACTTTGTTTTATCGTTGATAAGTTTTTATTACAATCTTTTTGAGAGTGTTTTTGCTAATTGATGTTAATTTTATGGTTTAGAGAATATGTCTCCATAAAATAAAAAATACGGTAAAACCCCTTGTGTAAAGGGCTTTTTCGGTATTTGTAACTTCATGGCAAAGATAGGGATAAAGTGTATATAATAGAGAGAAATAATGAAAATAAAATGAAAAAAAGCGAGAAAAGACGACAATAAGTTGTGTTATTGGAAAGGAAACCTTATATTTGTGTAGATTTTTGTGTAGAATGGCAAGTAATCCAAGAGATGCAGTCGACAGTCTACGGGAGCATATCGGGGAGTTGAAGACCCGTCATGCCACACTGTTAGAGCGATGTAGGCATCTCGATGCTCTATTGCAGGAAAGAGAAAAGCAAGTGCTTGGCTTGCAAGAAGAGTTGGAAAAGATTCATGTCAGATACAAAAGTCTGGTGATGGCGCAGGCTGTTGCCCTTCAAGAGGGCGATGTGGCGG
>CAJLYN010000066.1 GCA_905210875.1 uncultured Bacteroides sp.
ACAAGGTTTGTGGCGGCGCTTATCGTATATAATGTTACAAATGCTACTCGTCGTCTTTATTGATAGGTATTTCCCGATTGAGACTTTGATCAAGCGAAATCAAGGTTTCGGTCGATACGACACCCGGAATCTGTTGTACGTTGTCGTTGATCAAGTGCATGAGGTGCTCATTATCGCGAGCATACAATTTACACAACATGGTATACGGACCTGTCGTAAAGTGACATTCTACCACTTCGGGAATTTTTTCTAGTTCAGGAACCACATCTTTATACATCGAACCTTTTTCAAGTCGCACACCAATATAGGTACAGGTTCGATATCCTAAGGTCTTGGGATTGACATGATATCCCGAACCTATAATGACTTTCATATCTATCATGCGCTGTATGCGCTGATGTATGGCCGCTCTGGACACACCGCATTTGGCAGCTACATCTTTCGACGGTATGCGGGCATTGTGCATGATGATTTCCAGAATCTGCTTATCGAGATTATCTATTTTTTCCATATATATTGAGTTTGGTTTTTGAAGTTGTCATTATGACAGCAAATGTAACTATTTTTTCTACAATTATCTTCTTTTCTAGAAAAAATTACATCTTTTCCATCGAATTGTCTTTTCGTAAAGGAGCCAAAAAAATCCCGGGACCCTAAGCCCGGGACTTTTCTTGACAATATTGATTTTATTTCTCGATACTCAACAGTTCAACATCGAATACCATAACGGCATTGGAAGGAACGCTACCGCGACCACGAACACCATATCCCAACTCCGAGGGTATGTAAATCGTGTATTTGGCACCGGGCGACATCAGCATAAGAGCTTCGTTGAAGCCGGGAACCATTTGTCCTACGACCATGAAAACGTTGTCGCTGGCATCAAATTTCGTACCATCGATAAGGGTACCTTTGTAATTGACTTTTACCTTGCTTCCCTGTTTGGGAGTTGCACCTTTTCCTGCTTTCACCACCTTGTAAAGGAGTCCGCTTTCTGTGGCTATAACACCTTCTTCTTTTGCTTTCTCGGCCAAGAAGGCTTCACCGTCAGCTTTATTCTTAATAGCCTCTGGCGAAGATTCGAGTTTACGGGTCTCAGCAGCCATGGCCAGTGTACGGTATGACATCTGCGCAGTCATGGGCGACATCAACATGGTCGAGTCATTATTCAACGCAGCACAGAATGCTGCCATATACACATCTTTATTAACGGTGATTCCCAGTTGTTCCGACATCTGCTTCAACTGTTGTTTGAGTCCCGAGGCAAACGAGAAGCCTACTTCATAAGAGAATTGGGCCGAGTCACTGTACAATGCTTTGCGAGCACCTTTTATAAACTGATCCATATCGACGGGTTGTCCCAGGTTTTTAATTCCATTGGTCACATCGTTTCCGGTAAGCACGCCGACAGCATAAATCAACGAATCGGAAGCGTTGGTCAAGTCTTTTACAGGCTTTACATTGTTGCACGATGTAAAAGATACAGCCGCTATTCCAAGAGCGGCCATCAAACAAATAGCTGTTTTTTTCATTGTTTTTTGTATTAAAGTATTTTTATAAGTTCTACATCAAATATAAGTGTGGCATTTGGGCCAATCTTGTCACCTGCCCCATGTTTTCCATAAGCCAAATCCGAGGGGATAAAGAGTCTCCACTTCGAGCCTTCGGGCATGAGTTGCAATGCCTCTACCCAACCCGCAATGACCTGATTGACTCCAAACACGGCAGGAGTACCTCGCTGTACCGAACTGTCAAAAACGGTACCGTCGATGAGTGTTCCATGGTAATGACACTGTACTTTGTCGGTGGCTTTGGGACGACGTCCAGTACCCTCCTTCAATATCTCATATTGCAATCCACTGGGCAAAACAACCACACCGGGGCGTTTTTTGTTCTCGGCCAAGAAGGCCTCTCCGGCTGCCCGGTTTTTCTCATCAAGTTCTTGTTGCAAACGGGTAAAATAGTCATTTATCACCTGCTTCGCCTCATCGTAAGTCATCTCTGGCTTTGCGCCTTCATAAACAGCCTGCACGCCGCGGGCAAAATCTTCTACTGTCAGGGTTTCTATACCCGAAGCTTTAAAGTTATTACCCATACTCATTCCCAAGGCATAACTCAACTTATCCATAAATTTTTTCTTTTTTGTTACAAAACGACATAAAAAAGTTTCTTCTCAGGGAAGAAACTCTGGCGAAGATAAGACTTTTATTACATAGATTCTATTTTTTGATGCAAAAAAATCATTAATTTTGCCATAAACGACGGTACAATTTCCGTCTTAACTCTTAATCGGGAAAGACTTATGGCAACAAAGAAACGACTGGTCGTACTTACTGGCGCCGGAATGAGCGCTGAAAGCGGTCTTGCCGTGTTTCGCGGCAGCAACGGATTGTGGTCGGGGTACCGCATTGAAGATGTGGCTACCCCCGAAGGCTGGGCTCGAAATCCACAGCAAGTTCTTGATTTCTATAATGCCCGACGTAGTGAACTTCTTACAGTAAAACCCAACGAGGGACACAAAGGGCTGGCTGCTCTTGAACGAGACTTTGATGTATGCATCATTACCCAGAATGTCGACAATCTGCACGAACAGGCAGGCAGTTCTCACATCATACATCTGCACGGCGAACTGATGAAGGTACGTTCTTCTTGCGATGAAAATCTCATCTATGATGTATCTCCGGAACATCTCGACACCCAATTAGGAGACTTATGCGAAAAGGGATCGCAATTGCGCCCTCACATCGTATGGTTTGGCGAGGCCGTACCACATATTGAACCGGCTATCGAGGAGGTGGAACGTGCCGATATTTTTGTCGTCATAGGAACGTCTCTGAATGTCTACCCGGCAGCGGGGTTGTTACGTTATGTTCCCAACGGCGTACCGGTATTTCTCATCGACCCCAACCCGGTAAACGATGTAAGCGGGCGTGTTACACAAGTCATACAGAAAGGTGCCAGTGAAGGAGTAAAAATCCTGACTGAGGCTCTACAAGCTTATAAATAAAGCTTCTCACTATTCTTTCGTACCAAAGGAAGAACCGGAGATAAATATCCTTGACACATATGGCAAGCAGATATAGAGTGCCGAATGCCAATATTCCCACACGTGTCCGCCATCACGCACCCTGAATTGGCAGGGTACTGCGGCATTGCGCATGGCCTGATAAAATTCGATATTACGGTCAAGTAAGAAATCATCATCTCCACAATCGACAAACCACGAAACCGTGCGCAATGAGTCGAGGCGAGTTTCATCAGCCTCCCGGACATACCTTATGCAGTCATGGTCGATAACCGAACGGGTGAGTATAGCCATCTTGTCGTAAGGGTTTTGAGGTTCTATCATTCCCCTCTGTGGTATGGTCATCAACGCACTCATGGCATAGACGGCACAAAACATATCGCTATGACGCTGTCCATAAGAGACAGCTCCACCCCCACCCATTGAAAGACCGGCTATGGCACGGCAGGCCTTGGTACCGACTATATGGTAACGATGTTCAACAGTCGGCAAAAATTCTGTAAAAAAGAAGGTCTCATAAGGCCAACCGGGCATGTCGAAATAGCCATTCCACACCGTGCGCACATCACCACCGGCCTCGGGTGAAACGACAACCATGTCACAAACGGAACCCTCGGCTATCAATAAATTCATGACATCGGCCAAATGGGCTCGCTTGGGCCACATCGTATGGGTATCGCTCAACCCATGCAACAAATAGAGTATCGGATATTCCCGACCTGTCGGGTCATAATTCGGCGGTAGATAAACCGAATATCTGCGCCAGGCATTTAACGCCTCGCTATATATCGAGTCTTCGACAATACGTCCGGCCGAAGATTGCGGATAAGCTACTTGAACATAGTTACTCAACAACAAGACGAATATTCCCAATAAAAAAGTCTTTTGCATAATAAATCTTATAAAAAGTATGGGGGCACACTTATCGGTACCCCCACACTACAATTTCTATTTTACGCTCTAATATTATTAGAACCAACGTACATAGGCAAAGTCCTGACGGTGGGGCAGATCGGGATTTTGGGGGAAGAGGCGGAATGCATATTTGAAGATTCCGGCCACATTGACCTCATAGCTCAATGCATAGGTTACCAAATCACCCTCGGTCTTCACCTCGTTCATCTCTGTTACGACATAGGGCTGTTGCTGTCCGTCGATAACTTGCGAAACAACAAGCTCTACGCCCAGACAGTCGGGCAATCCTTTACGGTCGATGGTGACCGAGATGTCATAGGTTTCTCCGGCACACGACTTGTATAAGAGTTCTTCGGGAAGATTTATTTCCTTTATCTCAATCTGATCCCATTTGTCGACAACCATTTGTTTCCATGCGGCAATTTCCTTGGCTTTCTTGTAATTGTCGGCCATAAGGAGTTTCGAGCGCTTGGCTTCCTTGGCATAGAATCGGTCGATATAATCTTTGAGCATACGGTTCATCGTAAACTCGGGAGCAATCTGGGCGATCGAATTTTTGATGTACTGTATCCACTCGGGCGAATAGCCTTTGCTGTTTTTGGCAAAATAAAGCGGTACAATCTCGTTTTCGAGCATGGCATAAATGGTAGCGGCATCGAGCTGGTCTTGATTGCTTTGCTCTTGGAATGTTCGCTTATCGGTCAACGCCCAACCGGCACCTTTCTTGTAACCCTCATACCACCAACCGTCGAGTACCGAGAAGTTAAGCACACCGTTCATTTCGGCTTTCTCTCCCGATGTTCCGGAGGCTTCGAGAGGACGGGTAGGCGTATTCAGCCAAATATCTACACCCGAAACCAAACGTTTGGCTACCTGCATATCATAATTTTCAAGGAAAATTATTTTACCCAAGAACTCCGGACGACGCGAAATCTCAACAATGCGCTTGATGAGGTCTTGGCCTGCACCATCGGCAGGGTGTGCTTTGCCAGAGAAAATAAACTGGACAGGATATTGAGGGTTATTAACAATCTTGGATAGACGTTCAAGGTCGGTAAAGAGCAGATGTGCCCGCTTGTATGTGGCAAAACGACGGGCAAACCCGATAAGAAGGGCATTAGGGTTGATGCGTTCAAGAATGGAAACCACACGTGAAGGATCGCCTTGATTTTTAATCCACTTATCGCGGAATTCTTCACGCACAAAGTCTATCAACTTATTTTTCATCATTTGACGCATGTTCCAAATCTCCTCATCGGGAACATCGTAAATCTTCTTCCACAACGAGCGATCATTCTGGTGTGAAAAGAAATAGGGGCCAAAATGATTCATATAAAACTCTTTCCATTCCGAAGCTGCCCATGTAGGCATATGCACACCGTTGGTTACATAGCTCACATGCAACTCCTCGGGCGAATATCCTTTCCAGATAGGCTGGAACATACGTTGCGATACTTTTCCGTGCAACCAACTTACCCCATTTACTTCTTGGCAGGTATTGCAGGCAAATACGCTCATACAGAATTTTTCGCCGGTACCAGGATTTTCACGTCCCATGTCCATCAAATCGCCAAACGAAATTCCCAGTTTGGCAGGGAATTCTCCCATGTATTTTCCGAAGAGCGACTCATCGAAATAGTCATGTCCGGCAGGTACGGGGGTGTGTACCGTATAGAGCGACGAGGCACGCACCACTTCGAGGGCCTCTGCAAACGAAAGTTTTTCGTCTTGAATATAATCGACAAGACGTTGTACATTGATAAGTGCGGCATGACCTTCGTTGCAATGGTAAACATCTTTCTTGATACCTAGGCGTTTAAGCATAAGAATACCTCCAATACCGAGCAGGTACTCTTGCTTCATGCGGTTCTCCCAATCACCACCATAAAGTTGATATGTGATGGAACGGTCATATTCACTATTGAGTTCCAGGTCGGTATCCATGAGATACAACGAAACACGGCCCACATTCACACGCCAAATGTTGGCATAGACGACACGTCCGGGATAGGGAACTTCAAGAATGATGGGGTGTCCGTTTTCATCGACAACCTGTTCAATAGGCAGTTGGTCAAAATTTTGAGGCTCGTAATTGGCCAATTGCTGGCCGTTCATGGAAAGGGTCTGGGTAAAATATCCATAACGATAAAGAAATCCCACAGCAACCATATCGATGTTGCTATCACTGGCTTCTTTCAGATAATCTCCGGCCAAGATTCCCAATCCACCGGAATAAATCTTCAACACATTTGCCAATCCATATTCCATACTGAAATAGGCTACCGAAGGCAGATCGGTCGAAGGTTTTTCATCTATATATTCACGGAACTTTTCGTATTCGGTCTGTATAGTCTTCATCATGGCTTTGTCGGCCACAATTTCCTCCAACCGCTCATAGCTGACCCTATCAAGCATCATCACGGGATTTCCGTTTACGGCTTTCCATATTTCAGGGTCAATCGATTTAAACATAGAAAGGGCTTCATTGTTCCAAACCCACCAAATGTTCCGCGCCATTTCCTGCAAAACATTCAGTTGTGCCGGCATACGCGACTCTACTTTTATGTCTCTCCACACAGGAGTATTGGTATTACTTACTTGTACTTTCATAATGCTATGATATTGGTGTGTAATATTTCTTGTTTATTATTTATCGTCTTCATCTAATTCTTCGCCGGGAATGTCGGGCGTCGTAACTTGTGTCTCCGCAGCACGTCTCAATGCTAAATCATATGCTTTACGATAATAACTTATAAAATGGCTCCACTGCGCTTCCGAAGCTGTATTCTGAGCCGATTGCGCCATCAATCGACGTGTCGTATCATCGGTTGTTGCCAGCCATTCTATGGTCTCGGACAGATTTTCTGATACCTCGACGAAATTGAAATCGGTACGATGCAACACGGCAACGCCTTTGCCTTCAAGCCCGTAATTGGCCATATTCTTTATCCACATGCCGAAGCCCGACAAGTCGGTAATTACCGTAGGCACACCGAAGGCAATGCTTTCAAGCGGTGTATAGCCCCACGGCTCATAGTACGAAGGGAATGCCGTTGCATCAAGGCCTATCAACGTATCGTAGTAGGTATAATCAACAATACCGTCTTTTCCTGTTAGATATGAAGGTATGAATATGATTTTGAGTTTCGACTCTGCTTTCTGCGGAAAACCACAGTAACGAATCTGACTTATCACTTTATCTTGGTCTGTATTGTACAACGAGTGAGTAACATATGGGTCGGGCAATGGAGTGTTGTAGTCGCCATCCTCGACCAGGCGTTGTGATAAGTCGGTACGTGCTTCTTTTACCCAGGCCGGCACCATGACAAAAGCGATGATTTCTCGTTCGCCATTGTATCGCAGACGCAAACGATTAAGCGCATCGACATACATATCAATGCCCTTATTCTTAAACTCGTAACGCCCCGACGTAGCTACCAACAACGCATCATCGGAGGCTTTATATCCGATAAGTGCCGAAGCAATCTGCAACAGTCGTCGACGGGCAGCCGCACGCTTGGTCGCATAAAGTTCTCCTTTGGGGACAAAATCTCCCTCAAAGCCATTGAGCGTAACAACATCGGGAGCTTTTTCGAGCAACTGCTTACATTCAGCAGCCGTGACATCACTCACCGTCGTAAAGGCATGAGCAAAATGCGCTGCCTGACGTTCGAGAGAGTGCTTGGCTTCCATATTTAGCTCCTCGGCCATCTGTGTGCCGTTATATCCGAAAAGATATCCATACAACGGTTTATTGTTGCCCGCTATCGAACGCCCTATCGAAGTGGCATGTGTCGTAAATACGGTAGCCACAGCCGGTAATACCTTGCGTATATACAACAATCCCATACCCGTCTGCCACTCATCAAAATGAGCAACGACCCGGTATTTTTCTCCTCCGATATATCGGTAATAGTGTTCAATGACTTTCGCTGCTGCACAAGCGAACATACAGCAATCGTCGTAATCGCCATAACCATGAAGCGACTTCACTCCGAAATCGTTCCACATATTGGCATATATGTCGTTACGTTGGGAGAAAAGGTCTTGAAAATCGACCAGTATAACCACAGGTTTTCCCGGGACGTTCCAGCGCCCTACACGCACTTTAAGACCATCTTTTAATGCTTGGGATTTCCATGCTTTCAGCAAGGTGTGCGACTCAGTAAAATAGGGCGACGGCGCATTTTTCCACACATCGGGCCCGATAAACAGGTTCTTGTCTTTATTAATCTTTTGCAGCGTGCGGGCTTTTGTCGATAATACAGTGTATATACCACCTACCAAATTACAGACTTCCCAGCTAACTTCAAAAAGAGAATCGGGATAGAGTTGCTCTCGCTCTGCCATATCTATAATCTAAAAAATAGTATCTTTTTTAACTCGTAAAAAATATAGCACAAAGGTATAACAAAAAAACGAGATATTAGTTACTCTCCTGGTTTATTTACACATTAAACTTCTTCTCGCTTATGTTAATCAACTGCAAAACGGCCGTAAAATACGTCGTCGTGCGATTGCCTGCCCGTGGACGTTTATATTAAAAAATGCAAAAACAGGTGTAACATTAGAGGTAAAAAACAAATCACGACACAACATGAAGAAATAATTTCTTATGCAATTGAGTCTATTTTTCTCCGGAAGTTTATCAAAATACACGTAAATTTGTCCTCTTGTCAATCTACATTTTCTACCATACCATGAAACGAACATTCTTAACAACTCTACTTGCAACCGTATCCTGCAGTTGTCTTCTGGCGGCAACGCCCGACGAAACAGAACCGGCAAAAGCCCGCTTTGACCTGTTCTCCTATACGGGAAACGATGCCTATTACACCCTGCCCGAAAGATTTGACCCCAAACTCAACTACATCAATCCCATACTCTCGGGCACCTATCCCGACCCGAGTATCTGCCGTAAGGGCAACGACTACTACATGGTGAACAGCTCGTTCTGCTACTTTCCGGGAATTCCCGTATGGCACAGTACCGACCTGGTGAACTGGAAGCAGATAGGCTATGCTCTCGACCGACCGTCGCAGCTCTCCATCAAGGACGGCATGGGTACCAACGCCGGCATTTATG
Organism: uncultured Bacteroides sp.; assembly: GCA_905210875.1. Classification (GTDB taxonomy): domain Bacteria; phylum Bacteroidota; class Bacteroidia; order Bacteroidales; family UBA11471; genus Caccoplasma. Next base: position 9,026 of record CAJLYN010000066.1, read on the forward strand.
CTCCCGACATCAAATACAACCCGCACAACGACACTTTCTACCTGATTGTTACCGACATCGGGGGAAAAGGAAATATCATCGTCAAGAGCAAAGATCCTGCCCAGGGGTGGAGTGAGCCTATCCGCGTACGTGAAGTGGGGGGTATCGACCCTTCTTTCCTTTTCGACACCGACGGAAAATGTTATATTGTCAACAACCAGAGCCCGGCCTATCCACCCGAATATGACGGACACTGCGCCATCTGGATTCGCGAGTACGACACCGAAACCGATAGAGTGTGCAGCCTAGCCACGGTACTGGTCGACAAAGGGGTACACCCCGAAGAGCGCCCCATCTGGATCGAAGGTCCTCACCTCTACCACATCGGCGACACCTATTATCTGATGGCTGCCGAGGGTGGAACCGGACCTCAGCACTCCGAGGTCATCTTCTCATCGGACAAGCCGACAGGCCCCTTTACCCCCTGCCCCATCAATCCCATACTCACACAACGCGACCTGCCCGCCGACCGGGAATTTCCTATTACCTGCACCGGACATGCCGACCTTGTAGAGACACCCGAGGGCAAATGGTGGGCGGTTTTTCTCGGTGTCCTCCCCTACGACGGCCATCACGACAACACCGGCCGCAACACCTTCTTGCTCCCGGTTGAGTGGAACGAGGAGCAACCCATCATTCTTCCCCAAGGAGAGCGGGTAGCCACCTTCGGAGAGAAAGAAAACTTGGCTACGGGCCAGCTCCTGACCGGCAACTTCTCCTACACCGACAATTTCGACACCCATCAGCCCGACATGAAATGGATTACCCTGCGTACTCCGAAAAGCATCTGGTGGGAACAGGCCGACGGTGTCATGAAACTCACACCACGCCCCTGCACACTGGCCGAAAAGAAACAGCCCTCATTCCTGTGCCGATGGGTCAAACATGCCAACTACACGGCATCGACCCGCCTCGACTTTACACCACAGAAAGCCGGCGAACTGGCCGGTCTGGCGGTTTTCCAAGATGAAAAGGGGCATTATGTACTCGGGAAAAGAATGAACACACAGGGCGAATGTGAAGTGGTTGTCATACGCAGCGACAAAGAGGGCTCCCGCGTCGTGGCCCGACAACTCCTCGGTGCCAAGTGGCAGAAAAAAGCCATCTGGCTGCAAATCGAGAGCAAAGGTTCCTCCTATACTTTTGCCTACTCCCGCAACGGCAAGAAGTGGCACACGCTCGGAACCCCGCAAGAGGGACACATCATCACCACGCAATATGCCGGCGGATTTACCGGCTCGTCAATCGGTCTCTATGCCACGACAGCCGAGACCTCCCGCTAACAACCCACACA
>CAJLYN010000067.1 GCA_905210875.1 uncultured Bacteroides sp.
TCAAGGAATTCTTGTGGCATTTGCAACAGCACTATTGCCAGGAGCGTTCGCTGGGCTTTTACGCCTCACTGTTGCATATTACCCCTAAGTACCTGACGACGATTATCAAGCAGGTAAGCGGACGTTCGGCGGCCGAGTGGATTGACGAGTGTGTCATTCTCGAAGCCAAGATCCTGTTGAAATATTCCTCGATGAGTATTCAGCAGATAGCCTATTACCTCAATTTTCCCAACCAGTCGTTTTTCGGCACCTATTTCAAGCGGCGCACGGGCATGTCGCCCACCGAGTACAAGCAGAGTTGATAGTCGGCGGTTCCTTGCGACAGTAAAAAACGGCGTATACCCCACGAGGGGCATACGCCGTTTTCTGTTCCAGAGAATGACGGAGCGCTTACCGTATGGTCACGGTAACCGATTTCAGCGACTTGTCGTCCGATGTTCCGCCGTAGAGGATTTCATATTTTCCCGGTTTGCACCATACCGAGCCGGTGGCCGGGTCGAAGAAGTCGAATGTCGTGGGTCGCAGGTCGATGCGTACTTTCTGTTTTTCGCCGGCTTTGAGATGAACACGTTTGAAGGCACGCAACGATTTTTTCGGTCCCTGTGGGTCTTGCAGGTTGCGAACATAGACCTGTATCACCTCGTCGCCGTCGCGGCTGCCGGTGTTGGTGAGTGTTATGGTGATGTCGCTGGCCTTGCCTGCCTTTATCTTTTTGGAGATGGAGGCCTTTCCGTAGTCAAAGGTTGTGTAGCTCAGTCCGTGGCCGAAGGGGAAGAGAGGCTCTTCGGTCATGTAGCGGTAGGTGCGGCCCGTCATGTTGTAATCTTCAAAGTCGGGCAGTTGGGCCGTACTCTTGTAGAAGGTAACGGGCAGACGTCCGGCCGGGTTGTAGTCGCCAAAGAGTACATCGGCCACAGCCGTGCCGCCGGCCTGTCCCGGATACCAGGCTTGCAGAATGGCATCGACGCAGGGCAGCTCCTCTTCGAGACCGATGGCGCTACCCGAGTTGAGTACGAGAATCACCTTCTTGCCGGCTTTTTTCAGTGCTTTGATTACCTCTCCCTGCACCTGGGGCAGTTCGATGACGGTGCGGTCGCCCTTTTTGAAGCCGGGATAGTTCACCCGCATCTCCTCGCCTTCGAGACGGGGACTGATGCCTCCGGCAAAGATTACAATATCTTCGTCGATGCTGCGGGCCAGCGCGTCGGGGTCGACGCTGTTGTACTGGCCTACGTCGAAGCGCAGGTGGCCTTCGCCGCTACCCTGTACATATTCTACAACGACGTTGTAGGAGCGGCCGCCTTCGGCCGTGAATTTTATTTCGTTATTGGCCCGCGACTGTGAGTCGTACCAGAGATTGGATAGGGTGTCGCCGTCGACGATGAGGCGGAATCCGTCGTTGGCCGAGAGTGTGAATACATATTCACCGTCGCGTTCGGGGGTGAAGGTGGCGGTGTAGCGGCCCGAGAAGTCGTAGAGCGACACGCCTGCGGCGAATCCGTCGGCACCGCCGATGTCGAAGTTAAACGGCAGTGAGACGTGCGTGCGGGTTACTGCTTCGCCCTGCATCTCGGTGTTGTTCCAGTAGGTAGCCGAGAAACCGGTCTTTCCATGAGAGGTGCAGCGGTCGAACACGCTGTTGAAAATCTTGTCTTCTACCCAGTTGCACCCTTTCTGGTAGGTGAAGTCGATACCTTTTTCCTGTAAGCCGAGGAGCAGGGTGGTGGTGTGCGAGGGGAATCCGTTGTAGTTGCCCCACTGCATTACCGAGTCGGCGGCATTGGGCCCCACCACGGCGATGCGTTTGCCCTTTTCGAGGGGGAGTATGCCCGCTTTGTTGTAGAGGAGAGTCATGCTCTTGCGGGCCATTTCGAGGGCTTTGGCCTTGTGTTTGTCGCAGTCGACTACCGAGTAGGGAATCTTCGACCAGGGCACAAGGCTGTCGGGGTCGAGAAGGCCCAGTTCGAAACGGGCTTTCAGCAGGCGGCGCACCGAGGTATCGATTTGGGCTTCGGTGATGAGGCCCTGGCGCACGGCCTGTACCAGCGACGAGTAGTTGCTGCCGCATTCGAGGTCGGTGCCACTGATTACGGCGTCGGCCGACGCAGCCTCTTTCGAGGGGTGGGTCTCGTGATGGTTCTTTTTAAAGAAGTCGGTAATGGCGCTGCAATCCGAGACTACAATGTCGCGGTAGCCCCACTGCTCACGCAGAATGTGTATGAGCAGTTGCTTGCTGCCGCAGCAGGGTTCGCCCTCGTAGCGGTTGTAGGCACACATCACCTCCTTGACGTGAGCCTCCTGCACCAGCTCCTTGAAGGCCGGCAGGTAGGTCTCCCACAAGTCGCGGGGCGAGATGTTTTCGGCGTTGAACGAGTGACGGTTCCATTCCGGGCCGCTGTGCACGGCAAAGTGTTTGGCGCAGGCGTGCAACTTGTTGTAACGGGCGGTCGTGTCGCCTTGCAGACCCAGAACGACGGCTACACCCATGCGTCCGGTAAGATAGGGGTCTTCGCCGTAGGTCTCCTGGCCGCGACCCCAGCGCGGGTCGCGGAAGATGTTGATGTTGGGGGTCCAGAAAGTGAGACCCTGGTAGCGTTTCAACCGGTCTTGGGTGTTTTTGAAATGGTGATGTTTGGCGCGTGCCTCGTCCGATACCATATCGAATGTTTCATACACGGCCTGGTCGTCGAAGGTGGCGGCCATACCTATGGTTTGCGGGAAGACGGTGGCCAGTCCGGCGCGTCCCACGCCATGCAGTGCTTCGTTCCACCAGTCGTAGGCGGGAATACCCAATCGGTCAACGGCGGCTGACCCGTTTTTCATGAGCGACACCTTCTCTTTCAGCGTGAGACGGTGCAGCAGGTCTTCGGCCCGTTCGGCGGGCGAGAGGTTGGCATTTTGGTAGGGGAGTACATCTTGCGCCTCGACGGTGAGTAGACACAGCCCGGCGCATAAGCAGGCAATAAGTTGTTTCTTCATGGGCATCATTAAGTATTTATGCAAAAATAGAGAAAAGTTATATCGACTACAAATAACGTTTCTTTTTTTGTAGCAGATGTGGATTTTTTGTGTGTTTTGTGTGGATTTTCCTTTAAGGGGTCTTTAAAAAAGAGACTGCCGGCGGGATTCACATCTCACCGGCAGTATGACGTAAGGAAAAAGTTCGGTCAGGGTTTCCTTATGTCGATGTTGGGGGTTAACTGGTTGTTATTTCGACCATTCGGCTTGCGGAATGGTAAAGGTTACGGTTGTCGTTCCGTTGGCGGGCATACCGCTTACACCCCACAGGGTGGGAGCAATGGTAATTTCGGCCTTGATGGTAACGTCCCTGTTGGGAGCCGTTTCGAGATCTTTCATCGTGATGGTGCTGCCCGAGAGCGTTACATAGGCATCGCCTTCGACAATCTTGTAGCTGACAGTGAAGTTGTCAACACCGTAAACCTCTGTCAGATTTTTGCTGGTACCGAATGCGGTGGCCAGTGCATTCTCTTCTGCCGAACCACTTGTTGCGTCGCTGGCTGTGGTATAGTCGGCACCGTCTTTCCACAAGGTAATCTCGTCGACTACGCCGTTGAGAGCGTCGAGTTTGGCACCAACCGTGGTCGAGAGCATGAGCCCTTTGGCCAGGTCGATAGATTCACCCTTGCCCAGTGTGGCGGGAGTGCCGGCCTGGCTCCATCGGGTAGCGATGGGTTGTACGGTAAACTCGATTACTTTCGGGGTGGCGATTGCGGCTCCGGTGCTGTTCAGGGTAGCTCCGGCCGTTACTCTGATGACGTTACCTGCATAGGCATCGTTATCGATGGTGATTACATTGCTGCTAAGGGTTACACCCGCTTCGGTAGCGCTGTTGTTTACGGTTGTTACCGTCTCATCACCCTTTTCATCTTCGCCGATAACAGCTACGGTGTAAGCGATGGTAAATGCTCCCTCGCCGTAATATTTTTTGAGCGTGTCGGTATTCTGGGTGTCGTTGAAGAAGTCTTTGATATCGAGACTTGCACTCCACTTGGTGTTGTCGTAGTTGTACAGAATCTGGGTACCGAAGTCATCTTCTTTCGTCAGGAAGGTATGCATGGCGGGCATTACCTGATCGATGGTAATGTCGAGCGTGATGGTCTTGCCTGCTTGTCCGTTTTGACCGTTCAGGGTGATGGTTACCTTGTTGTCCTTAGGCAGTGTTATACCCGTGTTTTTGGCAACTTCCAGTTTTATACCCTCTGCCGACCAGCTGGCTGTAAGGCCGGTTACGCCGCTCAATATTCCTTGTGTGAAGTTGGAGGTAGTGAGGAGGGCCTTGTCTATACCTACGCACTCGGCAATCTCGTCGATGGAGAAAGTCTTGTCGAGACCCTCTTCAAACTTGAAGCTGATGGATTCCAGTGTGCCTTTGAACGTGCTCTTTGCAACCAGCGTAACGTCCTGGTAGGTGGTAATGAAGTCGTAGTTCTTGCCTTCGGCCGTTACCGTGAGGGTAGCTTCGATGTGAGCTGTCTTATTGTAGCTGGCCGAGTTGAGCGGCTGGGCAACGGCTATCGAGGCGGCATTTCCTTCGGTGGTGAATGTGAAGAAGTCTGCGTCTTTGGATATGAGTTTGTAGGCTACCGAGTAGGTAATGTCGTAGCTGTCGAGCAGGTTTTCGTCCGAAGAGAAGGCGCCGTTGTTATCGCACAGAATGAGCGGATAGCTGATCGATTCGGCATCTTCTACCACGAGTTCCTCACCCGATACGTTGCTCTCGGAGTTGGCATAGATACCCTCGATTTTATCGATTTCGGCGGTCAGAGTGAAGAAGTCCGAAGAGAGGTCGGTCATTACCGAATCCGACTCGGCGCTTCTCACAAAGAGGCACGACGACCAGGCCGTGGTGCCGTCGGTCAGCGATTCAGGGTTGGCCACGGTAACCGAGAAGGTAACGATACCGGTAGATGCATCGGCACTTACCAGTTCGATGGCAAACACATTATCGTCGATGGAGCGTTGCTGGTATTTCTCAAACGACACGGTGTAGTTGTCGGCAAAGTCGGCAGCGGCGGCAGCCGGCGATACGCGGAAGCGCAGCTCTTTTTTCACCGGCGAGGCCAGTTGCTTGTAGGTGCCGTCGGCATAGGGGTCTTCGCCTTCTTCAACCTCAGCTTCGTGTATGTCGAGCAGGAGGTAGCTGAAATCTACGGTGCGGTCGGCCGAGGCAGGAATATACATGAAGCTCTGAATCTGAGCGTTGATCATGCCGATAATGCTGTTGTAGTCGCTCTTCAATTGCTCTATTTCGGCATCAATGGCACTCAGGTCGTAGGAGCCCATGTTCCCTTCGAGCGTGGTGATGCGTAACAGGGCGGCTGAGAGGTCGTCGGCATCGGCCTTTCCGTTGAGAGCCGTTTGCAGGGCTTCGTTTTTATAGGTTTCGAGAGTCGTAACCCGTTCGGCCAGTGCGCTGAAATCGCTCTCGGCCACGAGTGAGTTCATCTGTTGCGAGAGGGCGTCGATTTTCCCGCGCAATTCTTGCTCGATGGTGGCATTGCCCGAGACAACCGATTGAAGTGTGGTGTTGATTTCATTGATCTCGCTGGCGTAGCTTTCGCTGCTGCTTTCGAGAGCCTCAACTTTGGCGGTGAGCCCTTCGAGGTTTTCGATTTTCAGAGTGAGGTCGGCAATCGATTCACCGTTTTTCTCAATCAGCGTATTTACGTTTTTGAGTTCGTTTTGCAGGTCGGTCAGCTCTTCGGTCATCGATGCGATTTTTTCGCTGTTGCCAGCGATGGCATCGCCGAGTTCTTTCTCGACAGCGGCAATCTGATTTTGAAGTTCCTGCTTCTGAGCGTCGAGAGCACCATCGACACCACCCACCTGCTTGTTGAGCTTGGCCAGTTCGTCTTTCAGCGAAGCGAGTTGGTCTTTCAGCTCCTGGGTGCTTGCGCTGTTGTCGGTGTTGGCTTTGTCGAGAGCCTCTTTAACGGCTGCAATTTCGCCTTCGAGTTCCACTTTCTGGGCATCGAGGTCGCCCGATACCTTATTGACATCGGCTACCAGGCTGTTGATTTGCTCGATGAGCGAAGTAATCTGCTCGGTGGCACCCTCCGAAGCAGCGTTGAGTTGTTCGGTAAGAGCGGTAACCTTGGCTTGCAGGTCGATGACCTCCTGGCTGTCGGCCTTACCCGAGACAGCCAGTTCGAGTTGTTCTTCGAGAGCGGCTTTGGTCTCGTTGATGAGGTTGAGCAACTCGTTTTTGTCGACGGTTGCCGTGTTCTGATTGGTTGCCATCTGTTCTTCCAGACGGCTGATGTCGTCATCGTCGGAACAGCCGACAACAAACGGGGTAGCCGACAGTGCCAGCGTCCCCAGTAACATTCCTGTTAGAAACTTTTTTTTCATAATTTCCCAAATTTGGTTAGTGTTTTTTTGTTATTTATGTTATTTATTGGTATTTTAAGAGAGTACATTTTTCTAAATAGCATGGCGTAGAGACCCTTTGTTTTTACGGCAAAGATATATATCAAATATTTTCAGTCAAAATTTTTCGACAGAAATTTTTTATTAATTTCATATTTCAGATTATAACTTATTGACTAAAAAACTGTTGCGATTATTAATCCACACCTTTTGTATCGGTCGTTCACGAGAAGAAGGTTCTATTTTGCAGTGTAATTCGGTGATATTTACGATAGTGAATGATTTTGTGAGAAGGGGCAGTTCAGCCAAGAAATTTATTGTTAGGGACGATTGATTTAGACACAAGAAAGCCGGCCCGCTATGTCAGCGAACCGGCTTTTCTTATTTTAAAGGTGTGGTGTGGCGGGTGTTTATGCCAGCAGGGCTTTTACCTGGTCGTAGACGTTCTGGGCGGTGAAGCCGAGTTTCTCGTCGAGTACCTTGTAGGGGGCCGAGAAGCCGAACGATTCGAGACCGAATACCTTGCCGTTGGCACCTACCAGCCCTTCGAGGGTGACGGGCAGTCCGGCGGTGAGGCCGAATACCTTGGCTCCCGTGGGGATAACGCTTTCCTGGTATTCCTTGCTCTGGTTGCGGAAGAGTCCTTCCGACGGAGCCGATACGATGCGTACCTTGATGCCTTCGGCGCGGAGTTTCTCGGCACCGGCCACGAGGGTCGATACCTCCGAACCCGATGCTACCAGCACCACGTCGGGGTTGGCGTCGGAGCCGGCCACGATGTAGGCACCTTTGGCTACAAGGCTGTAATCGTTACCGGCGGGCAGGTTGGCGATGTTCTGCCGCGAGAAGATGAGCGCCGTGGGAGTGGTGGTATTCTCCATGGCCAGTCGCCAGGCCACGGTGGTCTCTTCGGCGTCGGCCGGGCGCAGTACCAGCATCGAGTTGTGTCCCTTGTGGTTTTTGAGTTTTTCGAGAAGTCGTATCTGAGCTTCCTGTTCTACCGGTTCGTGCGTGGGGCCGTCTTCGCCTACGCGGAAGGCGTCGTGGGTCCAGATGAACTTCACGGGGGTCTCCATGAGGGCCGCCATGCGGGCTGCCGGTTTCATGTAGTCGGAGAATACAAAGAAGGTGGCGCAGGCCGGTATCACACCGCCGTGCAGGGCCATACCTATGGCGCAGCAGGCCATGGTGAGCTCTGATACGCCGGCTTGGAGGAAGGCTCCCGAGAAATCACCCCGCGTGAAGGCGTGGGTCTTTTTCAGGAAGCCGTCGGTCTTGTCGGAGTTGGAGAGGTCGGCCGAGGCGACAATCATGTTCTCTACCTGTGTAGCCAAGGCACCGAGTACGGTGGCCGATGCAGCACGTGTGGCGGCGCCGGGTTTCTGCTCGATGGCTGCCCAGTCAACGGTGGGTACCTTACCGGCAAACCAGCTCTCCATCTTGGCAGCCAGTTCGGGGTTGGCCTTGGCCCAGGCATCGCGGGCGGCGTAGCGCTCGGCCACGATTTTTTTGAGCTCTTCGGCACGGGCGGCGTAGAGGGCCTGCACTTCGGGGAATATCTGGAAGGGATTTTCCGGGTCTCCGCCGAGGTTCTTGATGGTGTTGACATAGGCTTCTCCGCCGAGAGGGGCACCGTGTGTGGCGCAGTTGTTTTCGTAGCTGCTGCCGTCGGCCTTGCGGGCACCCTTACCCATGACGGTCTTGCCGATGATGAGGGTGGGTTGGCCCTTCACCTCGCGGACCTCATTGAGGGCGCGGCGTATCTGGTCGGGGTCGTTACCGTTGATGACTATAACTTTCCAGCCCCAGGCTTCGTATTTCTTGGCGACATCTTCGCTGGTTACGGCGCTTGTGGCAGTGGAGAGTTGTATGTCGTTGGAGTCGTAGAACATGATGAGGTTGTCGAGCCCGAGGTGACCTGCCAGACGGCCGGCACCCTGCGAAATCTCTTCCTGCACACCGCCGTCGGAGATGTAGGCATATATCGTCTGGTTCATCACTTCGCCGAGACGGGCTTTGAGGAACTTGGCGGCGATGGCGGCACCTACGGCATAGGTGTGACCCTGCCCCAGCGGTCCCGAGGTGTTTTCGATGCCGCGCATGACGTTCACTTCGGGGTGTCCCGGTGTGGGGCTTCCCCATTGACGGAACTGGCTCAACTCTTCCATGGTGAACTTGCCGGTGAGGGCCAGTACCGAGTAGAGCATGGGTGACATGTGTCCGGGGTCGAGGAAGAAACGGTCGCGACCTTCCCAGCGGGGATTTTCGGGATCGTACACCAGATATTCCGAGTAAAGAATATTGACAAAATCGGCTCCACCCATGGCACCTCCGGGGTGACCCGAGTTGGCTTTTTCGACCATAGAGGCAGCCAAAATGCGTATGTTGTCGGCTGCCAGATTAGTTACTTTGTTGTCCATTAGATATTTATTTAGATATTTTCGGCTTACGAATAGAGCACCTTTTCAGAAAACGCCCCTAAATTACAATATTTTTCGTATATCTTTTGATATTCGACTACATTTTTTGCATTGGGACGGTATTCGGCCGCATATCCGGAGTTCATGGCGGCTTGGGCTTCTTCGATTGTCGGGTAGAGTCCGGCCGCGGTGGCGGCGAACATGGCGGCGCCGAGGGCGCAAGCCTGGTCGGTGCGGCATACCTTGATGGGCATATTGAGTACGTCGCTGAGGGTTTGCATCACAAAGGGCGATTTCAGGGCAATGCCGCCGATGCCCGTCACATGGTCTATGCGCACCCCTTCGTTGCGGAACCGTTCGACAATGGCACGCGAGCCGAAGGCCGTTGCCTCGACCAGGGCGCGGAAGATGCGGGGCGCATCGCTGCCGAGGGTAATACCCGACAGGGTGCCTTTGAGCAGTTGGTTGGCATCGGGGGTGCGGCGGCCGTTGAGCCAGTCGGTGGCAAGGAGGGCGTTTTCGCCTACGGGCAGTTTCTCGGCCTCGGCGGTGAGACGGGGTATAATCTGGTCGGCCGTTTCTTCGATGAGCTTTTCTTTCGTGGCATCGTCGATGATTTTTGATTTGGCCAGGATTTCGCGGAGTGGATATTCGAGCAGCCGTTTGAACCAGGCATAGACGTCTCCGAAACTCGACTGGCCCGCTTCGAGACCTATCATGCCGGGAATTACGGAGCCGTCGACCTGCCCGCAGATGCCTCGAATGAGTTTGTTGCCCATCTCTTCATAGGGGACGACCATCACGTCGCAGGTCGATGTGCCGATGACACGCACGAAGGTGTGCGGGGCGATGTTGGCCCCCACGGCTCCCATGTGGCAGTCAAAGGCTCCTCCGGCTACGACGACGTCGGTCGACAGTCCCAACCGTTCGGCCCATTCGGGCGATAGGGTGCCTACCGGTTTGTCGGCCGTCTCGGTCTTGTCGAATAGACGGGCACGGAAGCCTGCCAGCAGGGGGTCGAGGGTGGTGAGAAACTCTTCATCGGGCAGTCCGCCCCAGCTTTCGTGCCACATGGCCTTGTGGCCGCTGGCGCAGCGGCTTCGCACAATGTCGCGGCTGTGTTTCACGCCGGTGATGAGAGCAGGCAGCCAGTCGCAATATTCTACGATGGAGTAGGCCTTGGCTCGCACCTGCGGGTCTTCGCGCAGGATATGGAGTGCCTTGGCCCAGAACCATTCCGAGGAGTAGATGCCGCCTTCGTAAGCGGTATAGTCGGTGTGCCAGCGATGGGCGAGGTCGTTGATTTCGGCTGCTTCTTTCACGGCGGTGTGGTCTTTCCACAAGACAAACATGGCGTTGGGGTTCTCGGCCAGTTCGGGCAGCAGTGCCAGCGGCGTGCCGCTTTCGTCGGTGAAACCCGGCGTGCTGCCTGTCGTGTCGAAAGCCAGTCCCAC
>CAJLYN010000068.1 GCA_905210875.1 uncultured Bacteroides sp.
GGTCACGCCGTTGTTCATAATGTCGTTGATCTCCCGGATTTCCCATTGCTTCGGCTCATCAAAGCTGTGTCCCAGGGCTTCCCGGAACAGCTGCTTGGAGCAGACCATGTTATCCGAACACTTTTCCAGATACTCAATGATTTGTCCGGCTTTGGTATCCTCCGGCATGAAGTCACGCTGGTGGACTTTCAGATATTCGTTCATTGCCGGGCTGAATCGGAGCTTGAAGTTTCCGCTGCGGTAAATCTCCATCGCTTCTGCCCAGACCTGTATGAGATAGGCTCTTGCTGCCGGTTCATCATCCAGAATGTGGATTTCTGCCAGCTCAGGATGTACCATGACTGGCACAAAACGGCGGTTGCCGGTGCGGTCAAGGGGCAGGAAGTCCAGCGTGTTGGAAGTGCCGCAGAACACACACTGCCGTTTTCGGTCTGCTGGGTGGGTTTCGTATGGCACTTTATAGGTTTCCTTCTGGCGGCTGAGAAAGGATTTGATTTCCTCAATGCTCTTGGCATTGGCGGTGGCAATCATCTCCGACATCTCAATCAGCCAGTGTCCCTGCATCTTGCGGTACACATTTTCATCGTCCAGCTTTTTCAGGTCATCGGAAAACCAGTCATCCTGAACTGCCAGCAGGCGAAAGAACGAGGACTTTCCGGCTCCCTGACCGCCCACCAGACAGAGCATAATTTCAAATTTACAGCCGGGACGGAACGCCCGTGAGATTGCTCCCAGAAGGAACAGCCGCATGGCTTCACAGGTGTAATCATCGGCATCGGCTCCCAGAAAACGGTGCAGACAATATCGGATGCGCTCTATACCGTCCCACTGCAAGGCGTTGAGAAAATCCCGGACAGGATGATAGCGGTTTTCGTTGGCAATCACCATCACGGCATCCTGTATCTTTTTCTCGATGGTCAGCCCATAGTTTTCCTCAAAATACAAGAGCAGATATTTGATGTCCACATCGGTCAGGGTCGGGCTGTCCCGATACCAGCCGAGGGGCTTCACAATATCCACTCGTTCTGTCAGCAGATTTTTTCGGATAGCTCCTTTCAGCAGAGGGTCAAGCTGAAACACCCGTTTATAGTTGGCTGCGGCATTGGATACCTTACCTTTCTCGGTCTGTTCCAGGCTGATTCTGACCTGTTCCACGGTGCAGAGTTCCAGCTGCTGTCCATTCTGCAATTCGCTACTCAAGTTTCATCACCTCTTTTCCTTGCTGTGCTACAAGCTCCCGGCGTTCTTCCGGCGATCCGTCCAGAAAACTATCCAGCAGATACTCTGTGTAGGATTTCCTTTGCAGGGCTTCCACAAAGAGCGGATGCAGGTCATCTTCCGGCGTTTGTGGGGCATACTGCTGTTCCCATTTCTGGAGAAGGTGGAAGTATTCGCATAAGACCTTGTAGCAGTGCATTTCTTCCTGCCTGTATTTCTGCTCCGGGGTAGGTTCCCTGATATGGGGCTTGACGGTCGGCTTCTGCCCGTTGTCATAGGCAATCCCAAAATCATCAGCCAGCTTCATGGCGGCTTCCTTGCTGGGCAGCTGAAACAGCCGGGAAACAAAATCCACTGCATCCCCATCAGCCTGACAGCCAAAGCAGTGAAAACGCCTATCCAGTTTCATGCTGGGGTTTTTGTCGTTGTGAAAAGGGCAGACCGCCATGCCATTTCTGCTGACAGTGATGCCGTACAGCTCCGCTGCCTGTCTGGTGGTCACATTCTGTTTGACCGCTTCAAATACATTCAAAATTCCACCTCCTGATAAAACAAAAGGCACCCGATTTCTTTTGAAAATCAGATGCCTTACCGTTCCATATTCTGTTTTTTCTCCTGCCGGTGCTGCTCGTCCTTTTTTCTGGATTCCTCCCGATAATCCTGAATCTGTTCGGTGACAGAGTGCTTCGGCTCCGGCTTCTTTTTGACCTCTGCCTGTTCCGGGGCGAGTACCTTGCTGACCCAGTAACGGATTTCTTTCAGCGGCTTCAATTCCTCCTGCACTGCCGCCAGCTGCCCGGTATATTCTGCGTGAGAAGTTTGCAGCTGTTCATACTCCGCTTGCAGGGCTTCCAGATCAACATTCAAGTCAACACCATGCTTTTTCAAGAAGCGGTACGCCTTGTTGTATGCGTCCAGCTCGTCCCGGTGGCTTTCCGCATAAACGGACTGCACCGTTTTCCAGCCGATTCGCACATACTTGTCATGGACAGCTTTATGCTGCTGACAATCGGCAACGGCGTTCTGTATGCCGGTAATCACTTTCATGCGGCTCTCGGCTTTCTTCATGCCGGTGCTGATGCTGCCGGATTTCTGTTTCACTTCCTCCAGCACACTGTCCAGCTGTTCCAGCGTAAAAATCTCATGGTCTTTCAGATAATTGGTGGCGTTGACAAAGGACTGTAAATCTTTCGTTGCACCTTTTTGCTGACCGTATCTTGACCAATCCCGGCGTTCTGCCTTTCGCAGATTGAGATAATCCCGCAAAAGGTTGATAAGGTCGGGTGATGCGGTTTCCGGCTTCTTCGACGTAAATTTCGTTTTCGAGGAAGTATTGCTTGCAGAGGTTTATCCAGTATTCGAGTTGTATGGTACCGCCGGCATCAATCCAGTCGGGGTCGGTAATGCCGCTTATTTCGAGGAATACCTCACATTTCTTGGGGTGGTAGGGTATCTTGGCCAGCTTGCTGTTGTTCGACCAGAAGTTGGGCATGGTGTTGAGGTTCTTCATGAAGTCGATGACGACATACTGATAGTCGGGCACACCGGCGTCGAAGGTCTCGCCCGGTACCAGTTCGAGCCATATGCGGTAGTCGTCTTCGGTGTTGAGGGCTCCCACATGTATCGTTACCGTCACGGAATCCTGGTAGAGACCTTTACGGAAGGTCTGTTCCTCGCTGAGCGAGTAATGCACGCCGTTCTCGGCGTTCTGGCTTTTCTCGGCGTTGGCCCGCACCGTGTAGTGGCGGTCGTTGTCGTAGTCGATGGTGCCTTGCAGCCTGACTGGGATTTGCAACTCGTAGTCGCCTGCTCCCACGCCCAGGAAGTAGGCGTTGAACGAGTAGCTCTCGGGATAGGTGCCGGGGTTGAATTCACCCTTGGCAAAGTTGAGGGCGGGACGCTCGGCGTTGTAGAGGTCGATGACATCTTCGCGGCAGGCGGTGCAGAGGCTGAGTGCCACAAGCAGGTAGAGGTATTTTTTCATGTTCACGTCCTCCGTGTATTTTATTGGGCTCCGTAGCCGAATTCCTGTTCATACTCGGGCAGCGGCCAAGTGTAGCTGGCCGTGCTCATTTTCATGGTGTTGCCCGTGTAATAGCCGTCGTCGATGGCTTGTGCATTGCGGCGTTTGTAGTAGAAAAACAACTGCCCCTCGCCCTTGAACTCGCAGATGTATTCGCGGGTGAGCTGGGTCTCGATGGCACTGTTGTCGGCTCCGGTGGGGAGAAGCGAGGTGTTGCGGTGGCTTTTCAGCGTGTTGAGCCAGTCGGCGGCACTCCGGCTGCTGCACGATGGGTCGTTCAGTGCCGCTTCGGCAGCGATGAGGTACATCTCGCCCAGTTTAAGCATCGGCACGGTGGGCTTGTCGTAGAGGTGGGAATCTTCGGCCAGCGTGGAGCGCTGGTAGCGTATGAGGTTTATCTTGTTGTTGGCACTGGGGTTGGTATAGAGCCAGTTACGGCGCAGGTCGCCGCTCTCGTAGCAGGCGTCGGACTTGACGAAGTCGCCACCGAGGCTTTCGTAGTCGGACTGTGATACGGTGAGGATATTCTCATTGCCGAGGGTGAAAATCATTTCGGGCATGAAGAGTCGGTCGATTTTCTGCTCTTTCCCGTAAATGTCGGTTTCGATGATTTCCTCTTCTTCGATAAACCGGAAGGTGGGGCAAGCGATGACCTCTTCGGCATAGGCGCAGGCTTGGGCGTAATTGCCCCGGTAGAGTTCGATGCGGGCCAGCAATGCCGTGGCGGCGTAGTAGTTCATGCGGAAGCGGCGGTCGTAGTTTACATATTTGTTCGACGAGGCGATGCCGGTGATTATCGGGTCATGCTCTTTGAGCAGCTGACGGGCCATGGTGAGCTCTTCGGCGAGATAATCGAGTATCTGGGCCGTGGTGGCCTGTTCGCCGAGGGCGAAACCGAAATCTTTTTTCAGCGGTACGTTGCGGCAGGTGGGGTCGACGCTGTATGCCGTGTTGTAGATACGCAGCAGGTCGAAGAACATATAGGCCCGCAGACCGAGTACTTCGCCGGTAAGTATCTCGCGCACCCCTTCGTCGAAGGGCGGGCAATCTTCTTTTTGCAGGTTTTCGATGAGCAGGTTGTCGTTGACAATCGTGTTGTACATCGTTCCCCATACGGCGTCGATGAAGGTTTTGGCACCGTCGGTGGTGTAGTCGTATTGGCCCCACTTCTGCCGGTCGGGGTCGCTGTCGGGCTGGGTGTATTGCTGGGTGAGCGGTTCGAGGGCCAGCAGCGGCAGATTACCGCCATAGAGGTCGGAACTGCCCATGTTGACGTAGATACCCGTGATGGCCGTGTAGTAACCGTCGGTGTTGAGATACATCTCGTCGCCGTCGATTTCGGAGTTGCTGCCCACGTCGAGCCAGGAGCAGGCCGACAGGGTGGCTGTCAGTAGCAGCGAGGCGAGCAGGTGCGATATGTGGAGGTTGACGTTTTTCATACGGTTAGAAGTTTATGTAGGCCGAAAAGTTGATGGAGCGGGCATAGGGATAGTTGAGCCCCCTCTCCTGCTTGATGGTCGAACAGTAGAATATCTCGTTTCCGGTGACGGAGAATTTCAGCATCGAGAGGTTGCGGCCCCGAAGCACCGAGGCCGGGAGTGTGTAGCTCACGCGCAGCGAGGTGAGGCTCAGCAGCCGTTCGCGTTGCACAAATCGCGAGGTCGATTGCGTGACGCTGTTGTCGTTGATGGCTTTGTAGCGGGCCACGTCGCCGGGTTGTTTCCAGCGTTCGGTAAGGGCGCGGCGGTCGTTGTTGACCATGTAGTCGACATTCTCGATTTTATCGTGCAAGGTGTAGTTGTAGCGGTCGGCGCCGAACGAGTAGTTGAACGTGGCCCCTATCTCCCACCCCTTGTAGCGGAAGTTGCTTCCGATGTACCCTTCGAGTATCGGCTCGTCGACACCTACCGGCACCTGGTCGTCGGCACTCCATGTGAAGGTCTTTTCACCCTCTTTGGTGAGGAAGATTTCTTTTCCCGTGCCAGGGTCTATGCCGAGACTGCGCACGGCGTAGATGGTGTTCATCGACTCTCCTTCCTGGAAGAGGAAGACGTTGGCAGTCCCCTCTTCGGCCTCTTTGCTTATCTGCTCGTTGTACTTGCGCAGTGTGTCGGAGATGCGGGTGATGCGATTGTCGTTGTGGGCACCGTTGAGGGTGAAATTGAGCGTCAGGTCGCGGGTGCGCAGCGGGGTGTAGCTGAAGTTGAATTCGATACCCTGGTTGGTGAGGTCGCCCATGTTGGTCTTGTAGGAGCTGAATCCTATCGAGGGGGCGATGGTGATGTCGGTGAGGTTGCCCTGTGTGGTGTTGTAGTAGTAGTTGACGTCGAAGTTGAACTTGTTGCCGAAGAGTGTTCCTTCGGCACCGATGTTGCGGTTGTAGGTGATTTGACCTTTGAGGTCGGGGTTTCCGAGCGTGGAGATGATGGCACCGAAATAGCCGCCATAGTTGGCTGTGAGGAATGTGTAAAGGCTGGTAGCCTGGCTCTTGGTAAAGTTCTGGTTGCCGGTGGTACCAATATTGAGACGCAGGGCCAGCTTTTGCAGGTTGTCGTTACCTTTGAGGAACGACTCGTTGTGGGCATTCCAGCGGAAACCGGCCGACCAGTACGGGGCGGTCTGCTGATTCTTTCCGTATATCGACGAGCCGTCGATGCGTCCGGTGAGGTCGACCAGGTAGCGGTTGCGGAACGAGTAGTTGAAGTTGGCAAACGTACCGGCGGCCCGCACCATGCTTTCGCTGCCCGACGGCCGACCGTAGAGCTCGTACTGAACGCCGTAGGAGAGGTAGTTGAGAGCATCGCCCAGGAAGCCGGTGAGTGAGTAGCCGTCGCTGTTGTAATCGTCCTGGCTCACTTCACCTCCCCAGATGGCCTGTATGTCGTGGTCGCCGAACGAGTGGGTGTAGGAGGCTACGACATTGCCTTTGTAGCTGAGCGAAGAGTTGTTGCTCAGCGTGTATTTTCCACGGCTGTACAGTGTGCTTGGAGTGGTCGATGAGTTGTCGTCGCTGTTGATGTAGGAGAAGCTCTGCGGGGAGATATAGGCATCGGTGCGGCTGAAGTCGTACGATACCGAGAAGTTGGCCCGAATGCGCAGGTCGGAGAATACCTCCCAGTTGACGCTGGTGTTGTTGGTGAGGTTGTAGCTCTCTTGGTCGGTAAACGAGTTGAGGTATTTGGCTTCGTACACGGGCGACTCCTGTTGGGCAAGGATGGCGAGGCTCATGCCTTCGGGGGCGACATTGGCCAGCGAGAGGGTGCGGTAGTAGTTGCCCTCGGCGTCTTTCTCGCGATGGTAGGGCAGGGCCTGTGTGTAGCTCGAAAAGTCGCCGTAGGGCGATTCGCTGCTTCCCACCATGCTGAATTGCAGGTCGTTGGTGACGTAGAGCTTCTTGCTGTTGTAGAGGAGTTTGGTGCCGGCCTCGTAGGTGGTGCGGTCGGAGCCTTTCATCACACCGTTGTTCTGTCCGTAGGCGAGGTTCACCGAGTAGCGCATGTTCCCATCCTGGCCTTTTTCCTCGTCTTTTACACTACCGTCGATGAGCAGCGAGTGTTTGTGTTGGAAGCCCACACGCAGTGGTTTGGAGAGCCAGTAGGTGTCGGTGCCGCTCATGATTTCCTGCTTGATGAGGTTGTAGGAGTTGAGTCGGGTACCAGGGTCTTCGCCTTCGGTGATGGCGTCGAATACGCCGGCGGCTTTCTGGAATTCGAGTGCTTCGGCGGCATTCATCAAGTTATAGGAGGAGAGGTCGGGTACTTGCAATCCTGCGGTGAGCGAGTAGTTGATTTGCAACTTTCCGGCTTCGGGACTGCGGGTCTCGATGACGATGACACCGTTGGCGGCACGGGAGCCGTAGATGGCCGAGGCCGAGGCATCTTTGAGTATGGTGACGCTCTGTATGCGGTTCATGTCGAGGTCGTAGACCTTCTCGACATCGACTTCAAATCCGTCGAGAATGAATACCGGCAGACTGGTTTCGGTGCGCAGGTTGCTCTCGGAGATGTCGGGAAAACTGTTTTGACCGCGTATCTCGATTTGCGACGGTACAAAGTTGGGGTCCGACCCGAAGAGTTCGCGCGAGTCGACTACCTTGAACGAGGGGTCGAAGACTTTCAGGGCGTCGAAGAAGCTGGTGTTGTTGATGGTGCGCAGCTCTTCGCCCTTGACCTGCACGGCGGTACCTGTGAAGCTGTTCTTGGCTTTGGGGGCATAGCCGGTTATGATGACGTCGTCGAGTTCATTCACGTCCGATTCGAGCCGTATGCAGAAAAATCGTTCCGTGCCGATGGGCAGCTCCTGCTTTTTGTAGCCGATAAATGATATCGCGAGTGTGTTTCCATCGCTTCCCGGTATGAGGGAGAACCGACCTTCGGTGTCGGTGAGCGTTGCGCTGTTTTTCCCTTTGTTGCCGCAGTGGACGACGACACCCGACACCGGCTCTCCGTTTTCGTCGAGTACCAGACCATAGATGCGATTGGCCGTTCGGTCGGCTTTGGTTACCACGAGGGTATTGTCGACAATACGGTATGAGAGTGTGTTGTCGACCTCACGCAGCAGGGTCAGTGGGTCGGTATAGTGGGTCGATACCGAGACTCTCTTTTCGGTGTCGATTGTCGGGTCGACATAGAGATAGAGCCGCTCGTTTTTCTGTATCGTGTGCAGCAGTTCTTTCATCGGCCTGTTTTGCAGATGCACCGATGTCTTTTTCTGGGCACAAGCTTTTTCTGTCGGGAAGATTAGCCCCGACAGGAGTATCAGCAGGATATACAGGGTGCGCGTTTTCATTTATTGCAGGTTTACCGAGAGGGTTCCGGCCGGAATGGGCCATGTATATTGTTCGTTGGAGATGTCGATGCTGTCGCCCGAGTAGGAGGCGATGCGACTGTCGCCCATGCGTTTGTGGAAGAAGAAGCGCTGGCCTTCGCCCCAGAATTCGCGCTGGTATTCGTCGCGAATGGCGGTGGCTACTGTCTCGACCGAAAGTTTTCCTTCGGTTTTCAACTGTTCGACGATAGTGCTTCTTTTCGATGTTTGCAACTCGATGAGCCATTCGGCTGCCTCGTCGGGTCGGTTGTCGTGGTTAAGGGCTTCGGCGGCAATGAGAGCCACTTCGCCCAGCTTGATGACGGGAATACGTGCCGGCAGATCCGACTCGCCGCCGCTGGCATTGTAGATGTATCCCGAGAGCAGGGTGCTGGCTCCGAACTTGTGTTGCAGCGTGTAGCTGCCGTCGTCCTGCCGGGTAAACCATTCGCGGAAACGGGTGTCGTTGACATCGGGAAAGACCGCGGCCAGGTCGCTGCGCACCCGTATCTTGCGGGTGGCAAACATCGTGTCGGAGAGGGCCGTGAAACCGTCGGGCATCGATGATATGCCCCAGATATGCTCGCGCGAGAAACAGAAGTCGCTGTTGTATTTACCCGGCGATACGTAGTAGAAGAGTTGCGACGATGCCTCTACGTTTTGCAGGTGAGTAAATGTCTCCTGTGCCCGTTCGAGTGCCATTTCATAGTTGCCCATGTAGAGATAGACGCGGGCTTGCAGGGCCGTGACGGCATAGTAGTTGGCGAAGAATGTCCGCAAGCGGTTGTCGATTTGTCCGGGCGAAGTGCTGGTATAGTCCCAGCCCGTCAAGATGGGGTCATACTCTTTGAGCAGTGTGGCGGCCTGCGCGAGGTCGTCGAGAATGTGTCCCAGCAGTTGCGACGAACTTTGCGGTGCACTCGGCTCGGTGTCGAACTGTGTCATGTAGGGAAGTCCTACAAAGTCGGGCTCTTGCGTTACCGAGGGGTGGAAGAGGCGCAGCAGGTCGAAGTGCAAGGCTCCCCGCAGGGCATAGAGTTCGCCGGTGATGATTTCCTTCTGTCCGGCGTTGTAGAAGTAGACATCGGTATGTGTGATTTCGTCGAGGACCTTATTGCACGAGGCGATGGCCCGGTACATCTTCTGCATGACGGTGGCGATGCGGGCGCTGTTCTCGGGAGTGTCGTAGCGGAACTGGCTCAAATCACTGCTCGGGGTGTTGTAGGGAGCGAGGTCCTGACTCATGAATTCGAGCATGGAGAGCGTGAGGTTGCCGCCGTAGAGGTCGGTGCTGCGCAGTTGGGTATAGACGTCGACGAGTGCATTGTAGAAGGCATTCTCGTCGCCGAAGAATTTCTTGTCGGGAATGTTCTCGTTGTCGGGTACGACGTCGAACCAGTCGGAGCAGGCCAACAACGGAAGTAGCAACAGTACGCGTATATATCGTTTCATGACTTTCATAATCAGAGTTGTAGACGCAGCGCCAGCGTGAAGGTGCGGGCGCAGGGATAGTAGTAGCCGATGTTGCCGTGGGCCGAGGTGTAGCGCACGAGGTTCTCGCCCGAGGCGATGATGGTGAGTCCCACCACGTTCCACAGCGGGAGTGTGTATCCCACCTGCACGTTGCGCAGGGTGAAGCGGTTGTCGCTTACATAGGGGTTGGCCCGGTTGGCATCGTAGGCTTTTGCTCCAGCCGAGAAGGTGGTAACGAGGTTGAACTGCCACTTTTCATAGGTGGCCGACAGCCCCCAGTTACCTTGTACCGTAGGGGTGGCCGGGCCTTTCGCAACGAGTTGGCCGGTAGCGGGGTCGGTGCTGTACAACTCGGTAAAGGAGTATCCCGGCAGCAGGATTCCGGTGGTGGCGGTTTCCGTTGTTTCGGCGTTGCGCATCGCGGCTTCGTTGTGGAGCGAGGCGAAGTAGGCCGGCACCTCTTCGATGCGGTTGCGGTTATAGGCTACCGAGGCAAAGGTGAGCAGCGAAAGCTCTTTCCGTCTCGGCAGCAGGTCTATGGTGAGTGACCCCTCGACGCCCCGGTT
>CAJLYN010000069.1 GCA_905210875.1 uncultured Bacteroides sp.
GGGTGTAGCCGATGCGGTTGATGACCCGGCGGGCCACCTCGTGCAGGTCGATGTAGGCTTGTGATTTCACTTCGCCGGCGAGGACCACCTGTCCGGTGGTTACCAGTGTTTCGCAGGCGACCTTCGATTGGGGGTCGTAGGCGAGGAATTCGTCGAGAATGGCGTCGGAAATTTGGTCGGCCACCTTGTCGGGGTGTCCTTCCGATACCGATTCGGAGGTGAAGAGATAGTTCATTTCTTATCGTTTTTGTCGGTTAAAAAAATAACTTCCGATAAGAGATGGAGGGGGAGAAAAATGCGGGGCGGTTTTCCGGCCGTAGGGGTCGGGGCGGAGGTAATTACCGTTTTAGCAGTTTTTTAGTGTGGTTGCAAGCAGCCAAATCCATCCACATATCGTGGCTGCAAAGTAACATCTTTTTTGCGAGTTGTGCAAGAAGATAATCGAAAGAAAAATAATTCTCTCCGAAAAGGAAACCGATATAGGGTATGAACAGCCGCTTGGGTGTTGGAATCTGTACTGGGCCGGATGATGATTCAGAAAAAATGCTATCTTTGCGAAAGGAGACCTATAAAAATTAAGACTCTTCGTTATCCGACAACTTTACCTATGTTCTCACTTTGGCAGAAAGATATGAAAAAGCCAAGAGCGTGTATGAAACGATAGGCGAGAACGGAATGATAAACCAAAAGAATAATGCGTATTTCAATTTGTACTCTGATTAAACGAATTTTGCGAGGCATAAAGAATGTCCTGCTGATTTTCTCCTGCTGTGTGGGAGTGATTATATTGCTTTTTCTCATGCGGTGTAACAAGGACGAGTACAGCCATTTCGACCGAATGATGTTGGCCGGCTGGAATACAAGCGATACCATAGTCGACCTGTCGCACCTCACCCCGTTTCAGTGGGACACGATGTATTATTATGAGAACGGTTGTTCGGAAGAGGTGATGGCATCGTTCGGCGTTATTGCCGATGCCAGTATGCAAGATGTGATGGACTCGTTCGGTATTATGCAAGATGTGATCATCTTTAAGGACAAAAAAGGCCGGAGCGTTTATTGGGACAAGTGGATATATTCTTGGGAGAATTCTCACTATGGAAATGGAGGGTTTATAATCATACCCGATTTCAATTATTTGCGGGTCAGCAGCGACGATGCCCTTTTTAAGGTTCGTAAAAAAACGGATTGTACTATTCTGTTGGAGCATCTTCCACGAGGAGAAGAGCGGCAGGATTAGAATCGTTTTCCCCGATAGCTGATTCACCGATAATAATAACGGCTGTCTCCCTGCGGAGACAGCCGTTTCTCTTTTTATTGGGGGGAAGATTATTATTTCAGTTTCTCGTTGAGCTCGACGAGGGCGTTGGCCTTTTCTACGGCTTTGGATATGTGGTCGCAGATGTTTTCGTTGCCGATGATTTTGTTGAGCCCCGACTTGTAGAGTGTCTCCTGCACCGAGGGGTTGACACCCGAGAGTATGACCCGTATGCCCTCGCGGTGCGACGACTCGACGAGTATTTGCAGGTTGTGCAGGCCGGTCGAGTCGATGAAAGGCACTTTGCGCATGCGAATGATGCGCACCACCGGTTTGTCGCCCATCTCGCGCATCACTTCGTCGAACTTCGTGGCCACTCCGAAGAAGAACGGACCGTTGATTTCGTATACCTCCACGCCTTTGGCGATGTTCAGCGTCTCGTGCTGGGTCATCTCGGTGCCCTGGGCCACGTCGAGCTCATCTTTCAATACCGAAATCTGCACATTCTCCGACACACGGCGCAGGAAGAGCAGCACGGCCAGCAGCAGACCTATCTCGATGGCGATGGTGAGGTTGAAGACGACGGTGAGAATGAATGTCGTGGCGAGAATGGCTACATCAGACTTGGGATTTTTCAGCAGCGAACGCACGGTGCGCCAACCGCTCATGTTGTAGGCCACGATTACGAGTACGCCGGCCAGGCAGGCCATGGGTACGAGTTTGATAAGTGGCATGAGCAGCAGGAAGATGGCCAGCAGCACCACGGCGTGAATGATGCCGGCTACGGGGGTGCGGCCGCCGTTGTTGATATTGGTCATGGTGCGGGCTATGGCTCCCGTCACGGGAATACCGCCGAAGAAGGGCACGACGATGTTGGCGACGCCCTGACCGATGAGTTCGGTGTTGGAGTTGTGGTGTTCGCTCACGGCACCGTCGGCCACAGTAGCCGAGAGCAGCGACTCGATGGCACACAAGATGGCGATGGTGAAGGCCGGCGAGAGCAGCTGGTTGATGGTGGCCATGTCGAGGTGGAGTGGTTGCGGCTCGGGTATCTCGTTGCTGATGTCGAACCGGTCGCCGATGGTTTCGATACCGGTGATGCCCCATACCTCTTTCATGAGGTAGGCAACGACCGTCATGATGATGATGGCTACCAGCGAACCCGGTATCTTGCGCGATATCTTGGGCATGACGGCGATGATGAGAATGCTGGCCACGCCGATGAAGAGCGACAGCGGGTTGATGGTGTCGAGGTGCCGGAAGTAGACGGCCCACTGCGAGAGACAGTCGGCCGGGAGCTTGTCGACGGTGAGACCCAACATGTCTTTGACCTGTGTGGTGAAGATGGTGAGGGCGATACCGCTGGTGAAACCCACGACAATGGGGTAGGGTATGAACTTGATGATGCCGCCCAGGCGGAAGAGTCCCATCATGATAAGCATGGCTCCTGCCATGGCTGTGGCAATGGCAAGCCCTTCGAGGCCGTAGCCCTGTATGATACCGAATACGATGACGATGAATGCGCCGGTGGGGCCTCCTATCTGCACCGAGCTACCTCCCAGGGCCGAGACGATGAAGCCGCCGACGATGGCGGTGATGAGACCTTTTTCGGGAGTGACACCCGAGGCGATGCCGAATGCGATGGCAAGTGGCAGCGCTACGATGCCCACAATGATACCGGCCATGAGGTCGGCCATGAATTTTTCGCGCGAGTAGTGGCGCAAGCCTTCCAACAGTTTGGGCTGAAAATCAATCTTCATACGATTACCTTAAAAATTTTTGAAGCCGCAAATGTAGTGCTTTTTTTAACAAAATACCCTATTAATGGAAAATTTTGTAAAAAATCGAGACGGTTCCAAAAAAAGAAGGACTTTGCGCGATGTCGACCGGTCAGCGACTGGTGCGGCCGCCGGTGAGGGTGGGTTGGTTGGAGTAGATGGGGGTTTGTTCCTCTTCTTCGGCCTGTGTATCGGTCTGAACGTCTTTGGGTTTGTTCTTGACGATTTCGTAGGGTTTCTGGCTCTCGATGGGGGTGGCATAGACGTCCCACGACTGGTCTACGTCCCAGTTGGCCCGCAACGAGAGACTGCCGGGGTAATAAAATACCTTTTCGGGTTGACGCTTTTCCTGATAGTTGCCGGTATCCCACACCCCGTTGTCATTGTCGTCGAGGCACAGCCGCATATAATAGGTGCCGGGATTGACATAACGGAAGAGCGCCGAACCGTTTTTCACCCGGGCTTTGTAGACGGGTTGGTCGGTGTTGTTGAGCAGTTCGACAAATGCCGGGCCCGTGATGCCGATGGTGCGTACCAGTAGGTTGGAGTATTCTTCGATGGCTCTTACCTTAAAGTTGTGAATCAGTGTGTTGGTGGGATTGCCATAGATGTTTTCGGCCGCCAGGGAGTCGAGGGTGAAACGGTATTCGCCACCCGACACCCATTTGTTTCTCAGCCGATAGGTACGAGGTTGTTCGGGTTCGGGCAGGAACGAGTATTCGTCGACCGGCACCCAGAGGGTATCGACTTTGCGTTCGAGATGTACGGCGAGCGAGTCAAGGTGCTTTACCGGCTGGTCAAATATGTAGGCCGGCGAGGCATAGTAGTCGATGGTCGACCCACTGCGGTTGCTTATGGCCATAAATTCGATGGGAGGTGGCAGCGTGTCGGAGTCGTTCGACTTTTTCCGGTTGCGCGTTGAACGTTTCCTTTCGCGGTACACCCACAGCATTGTGTCGTTGTAGAGCGAGAGTTGTTGCAGGGTGTCGGTGCGGAAGTATTGCGCAGCTATGCGCAGCGAGTCGTTGTTGTAGGCAAGCGAGTCGCGCAGCCAGTAGGTAATGGTGTCGTTGGTCGGGTTCTTCTCGATGATGGCCCACTCTTCGGCGGGGAAGTTCAGCGGGGTGATGTGTGGCAGCGAATCCTGAGGGGCCGAGAAGTAGAGGGTGATTTTGCGGCGGTCGGTACGGTCGAATTTCTCGAAGTAGCTGGCCTTGTAGTTTTCGTTGAAGGCCCGCAGCACGATATGGTCGGGAAAGTAGTGCGGTTGCAGCGAGGTAACGATGGTGTCGATGGTACTGGTGTCGGCCCATATCGTGTCGTTGTGCCACTCCATGGTGACGGTGGGGGTGAAGACCGAGTCGAGGTAGGCTATGTCTTCGGTGGCGTTGTCGAAGAAGTAGTTGCGGTTACCGTCTTTGAGGGCGAAGATGCGGTAGGTGCCCTCGGCGATGTTGCGCACGGTAAACCGTCCGTATTCGTCGGTGCGACTCATGCGCAGGAAAGGCTGGGTGGTAAAGGCCGTGTCGGCCAACTGAGCGTAGATACCCACCAGCATGTTACTTACCGGTTCGAGGTCGGAGGCGTTGAGCAGTATGCCCGACATTTCGAGCGTGTCGATGTGGTCACCCGTCGAGAAGTAGAAACTGAAACCGGCCAGCTTGTTTTTCTCGTTGTTGTCGACAATGGCATCGCCGCAGTCGATGGTGTAGGTGGTATTGGGTTTTATCGAGTCGTTCAGCACAAACGACACAGTGCGGCCCAGACTGGTTATCTGTGGCATCTGGGTCTGTGGGGGCGAGATGATGATTTTCTCGTTAGGACTTTCTATCTGGACGATTTCGTCGAATTCGAGCGTGATTTTGTTCTTGTCGTAATGGAGTGTACCTATCGGTGGGTTGCTCTTTTTCAATACGGGAGGGGTCTCGTCTTTGGGCCCCCCGCCGGGACGTCCCATGTTGGCACAGGAGTAGCAGCACAGCCCTATAAAAAAGATGAGGGCTATGGCAAGGCCTTTCCCGGGCCGGTTGAAAAGAGGACGATGCAGACTCATGTATATAGGTTGTTCTCGACGACAAAGATACGACAAAGATGTAGAAAAAGCGCTTTTCTCCTTGAAATATAACTTCTTTTTTGGCTTCTGAGAAGACAAAAATTCGTATTTTTGCAGCCGTAACCGAAAAAAGCCATATATTTGCACCTTAAATCGAATACACAAAAATAATTATCAAAAACATAAAAAGTAATAATCACAATGCAAAACAAAGGATTCATAAGGGTTTTAGCAGTTCTGCTGACTTTGGTATGCGTTTTCTACATTTCTTTCTCGTTTGTAACACGTTATTACAACAAGAAAGCCGAGGAAATTTCCAATGGAGACCCTGTTGCTTACAAGAATTATCTCGATTCCATGGCCACCGAGAAAGTTTATCTCGGCTATTATACGCTGAAACAGTGTAATGAAATGGAGGTGGGCCTCGGCCTTGACCTGAAAGGCGGTATGAACGTTACGCTGCAAATTTCCGTAGCCGATGTGTTGCGTTCGCTTTCCAACAACAATCCCGACGCCAAGTTCAATGCTGCCCTTGATGCCGCTACGGCCAATCAGGCCGACAATGCCGACTTCTTGGCCATCTTTGTCGACGAATATAAAAAACTCGATCCCAATATCCGTTTGGCTTCCATATTCAGCACCTACCAGCTGAAAGAGAAAATTGCTCCCAGTGCCACCAACGACGAAGTGGTGTCTGTGTTGCGTGAAGAGCTGAACAGCGCCATCGACAACTCCTTCAACGTGCTCCGTACCCGTATCGACCGTTTCGGTGTGGTTTCGCCCAACATCCAACGTCTCGAAAAAGACGGCCGTATCCTTATCGAGTTGCCCGGTGTGAAAGAGCCCGACCGTGTGCGTAAACTCCTCCAAGGTAGTGCCAACCTCGAATTCTGGGAGACTTACAACTTCAACGAAATCTACTCTCGCCTGGTTGCTGCCAATGACCTGATTGCCCGCATGGAAAACAACGGCGAACCGGTGGTTGCCGAAGAAAAAAGCGCCGAAGGCGACCTTTCGGAATTGACCGGCGAAAACGAGGAAGAGGCATTGTGGAAACGTCAGAATCCGCTTTTCTCCCGCTTGCAACCGGCTATCGCACAGAACGGTCAGCCTGTGGCCAGCCCGGGTATAGGCTATGCACACTATCGCGATACGGCTGCTGTGAGCGCATACCTCGCTCTGCCGCAGGTGCGTGAAATGCTGCCTACCAACCTCCGTTTCTGCTGGACGGTAAAAGCCATCGACGAAAAAGAACAATACTATCAGTTGGTCGCTCTGAAATCGAGTACCGGCGGACGTCCTGCCCTCGAAGGCGATGTCATCAACGATGCCCGTGAAGATTTCGACCCCCTGACCAACTCTCCCGTTGTGAGCATGACGATGAATGCCGAGGGTACCAAAATCTGGGCCCAGCTCACCCGCGAGAACATCGGCCGTTGTGTGGCTGTGGTTCTTGACGACCATGTCTATTCGTTCCCTGTTGTCAATACCGAAATTCCCAACGGCTCGTCTCAGATATCGGGCGGTTTCACTCCCGAAGAGGCCAAAGACCTGGCCAATGTCTTGAAGACCGGTAAAATGGCTGCCAGTGTGAAAATCGTACAGGAAGATGTTGTCGGCCCGTCTTTGGGACAAGAGGCTATCCGCAGCGGTGTACTCTCGTTTATATTCGCTCTGGTACTCCTCATGATATACATGATTGGCGTTTATGGCGTGATACCCGGTCTCGTTGCCAATGTGGCTCTTATCCTCAACCTCTTCTTCACGATGGGTATCTTGGCCTCGTTCCAGGCTGTGCTTACTCTCTCGGGTATCGCCGGTCTGGTGCTCTCCCTCGGTGTGGCTGTCGATGCCAACGTGCTTATTTATGAACGTTCCAAAGAGGAACTTCGTGCCGGCAAGAGCTTGAAGAACGCTATTGCCGACGGTTACAAGAATGCCTTCTCGGCCATCTTCGACTCCAACCTGACTTCGGTCATCACCGGTATCATTCTCTTCTACTTCGGTTCAGGACCTATCAAAGGTTTTGCCACGACGTTGCTCATCGGTATCGTCTGCTCCTTCTTTACCGCTGTGTTCCTTACTCGTCTCTTCTACGAGAGAGGTCTCGAAAAGAACTGGTTCAAGAAACTTACCTTTACCACTCCTCTTACCCGCAACATGCTGGTAAATCCCGAAATCAACTTCCTTGGTGCCCGTAAAAAAGGATATATCATCTGCTTGGCTATTGTTATTATAGGTGGTGTGTCTTTCGCTCTGCGTGGACTGGACAAGGGTATCGAGTTCTCCGGCGGACGCAACTACATCGTACGTTTTGACAAACCGGTGAATACCCAGGATATTGCCAATTTGCTCAAACCTCAGTTCGGAGAGAATATTCCTACGGTCATCACCATCGGTGGCGACAACCAGGTGCGTATATCGACCAACTACCGCATCGCCGAGTCCGACGAAACTATCGACCAGGAAATTCTGACGATGATTTACAACGGACTGAAAGACGAAGTCGGCGGTAAGTCGCAGGAGGCATTTGAAACCGAGAATGTGATGAGTATACAGAAGGTGGGACCGAGTATCGCCGAGGATATTACCATCGGTGCCATATGGGCCGTTATCTTCTCGCTCTTTGCCATTGCTCTTTACGTCTTGTTGCGCTTCCGCGATTTGGCATTCAGTGTCGGTACGCTCGTTTCGCTGGCATTCGATACCTTGGTCATCTTGGCGGTATATTCGCTCTTCAACGGTCTCCTGCCCTTCTCGATGGAAATCGACCAGACCTTCATCGCTGCCATCTTGACCAACATCGGTTACTCTGTCAACGATAAGGTGGTAGTCTTCGACCGTGTGCGCGAGGTTATCGGCCTCTATCCCAAACGTGACCGCGGACTCGTTATCAACGACGCTCTCAACAGCACCTTGTCGCGTACTATCAGTACCTCGTTGAGTACGGCTCTCGTGCTGCTCTGTATCTTCATCCTTGGTGGCGACACGATACGCAGCTTCTCGTTTGCCATGTTGCTCGGTGTGATTACGGGTACCTTCTCGACCCTCTTCGTTGCCGTGCCCATCGCTTACGAAATGATGAAGAAGAAATTCGCCAAAATGATGGCTTCTGAGGTTGCTTGATAAAAGTTGTCCTACCCGATATGAAGCGAGGCCCTTTGGAATATTCCGAAGGGCCTCGCTCTGTTTTCCCGGCGGTGCTGTCGGCCGGCGTTTGTGTTTGAACGGAAGCTGCTGATTTTGAGGAGATAAAGAGAGATGGGGTGATAGGGAATGAGTCGTAAACAATGTTTCGCGACCCGCTTCGTGGCCGTGAATTGTTGCAGCGCGCCTTTCGGTTGCAGGAATGTTGGGCGTGTGAGGAGGATTCTTTTGTGAGACAAGCCTGGCTTTCCTCCCGAAGTTTTCATGACAGTCCGCCTCTTCCTTTTATGGTAGCGGCATTGTAGCGCGATTGCCTGTGAGAGTCGGTCGACTGGAAGTGCGTGCAAGGCGTTGCTTGCTTCGCGCGGTGTCGCAAGACATGTGGCGGGTCTGTGTGGTAGCCCTCCCTGGTGTTTGTCGGGATAGTTGTAGTCGAAAGAAAGGGTCCTGTGAAAACCGGCCTCGATGTACGAAAAAGCCGATGTAGAAGCGTTGAGTTACGAGACGGCGGGAGTGCTGAGAACGAAGAAAACCGGCCGTCAGAAGGCCCATTCCACGCCGATGGCGATAAGGTAGTAGCGGATACCCTTGCCCAGCAGCATCGAGAGGGAAACGCCCCAGAGATTGGCCCGCATGAGTCCCAGCGCCACGACGATGGCATCGCCTATGCCGGGAACGAATGCAAAAAAGCCCATGACCGACCCTTTGCCTTGCAGGAAGCGTTGCGCCTTTTCGAGTTTCTCGTGCGAGAGTTTGAGGTATTTTTCAATCCACACGGTTTTTCCCAGCCGGCCTATGTAGTAGCAGGTCATGCCACCCAGCCAGTTGCCTGCCGTAGCGGCGGCCGTGCAGCCTATGGTGTCGTATCCGGCGGCGATGAGTAGCCCCAGCACCACTTCGGAGCTGAACGGCAGGACGCTCCCGGCCAGGAACGCCGCAATAAAGAGGCCTGCGTAGCCCCATTCGCTCAGAGTTGTCAGAAATTCCATAGGTAGAGAGTGAGGTAGACGACGGCCACGATGCATACCTGGTAGGCGACGTAGCGGTTGCGGGCGTGTATCAGATAGTAGGCGCCGGCCTGTGCGGCGAGAAGATGCAGCAAAGGGAGGAAGTCGCCCATGCGCGACGGGTTGAGCAGGGCATCGGCCGCGACGAAGAGAAAGAGAACTTCGAGAAAGCGGTTGCTGCGCCATATCTGTATCTTGTTGCGGGAGATGAGGTAGCAGCCCGACAAACAGCTGCCGACGCCTATCAGGGCGATGATGCCGAAACGTATGAGGTCGCTGTCGGCGCCCACCTGCATGGCAAACGGCAGATGGGTATCGAGGTCGATAAATGATTC
The DNA here is from genome assembly GCA_905210875.1 of uncultured Bacteroides sp. Lineage (GTDB taxonomy): Bacteria > Bacteroidota > Bacteroidia > Bacteroidales > UBA11471 > Caccoplasma. Next base: position 9,579 of record CAJLYN010000069.1, read on the forward strand.
AAACGGATAGAAGAGCGTCAGGTCAAACAACTGACCGACGCTGTACAGCAGCCACACGGTCGTGGCCACGCCCAGTATCAGGGCCGTGATGGAGCGCCAGGTGAAGGCCTTCATATAGGCCAGACCCAAGGCGAAGGCTATGAGCCACCAGGCAGCCGGCGGCCACAGCAGGGCTGCGGCGCTGATGAGTAGCCCGATGGCAAAGGCCGCTTCCTGTCCCGGTTTCTGGTAGCTGCCAAACAGCAGGTAGAGCCACACGACCAGCAGCGGCGACATGACGATGCCGATGTTGAACCGGTCGGCCAGGGCAGGGTCGCAGGCATTGAAGAAGAAAAACAGCGTGGCCGGCAGCCATGTGCGTTTCTGCATGAGGTTGCAGGCGTTGTCGAGGCGCAGCAGCAACAGGCCGCTCAGCGTAATGGCGGCGATGTGGGGG
>CAJLYN010000070.1 GCA_905210875.1 uncultured Bacteroides sp.
CATCGGTACCCCATTGCCGTTTGGCCAGACGCTTGTAGTTGTTATAACGCCACATAGCGTTTGCTTTGGCAGCAGCAAAGAGGTCTTCGGCCTCGGCAGGATACTGTTTCATAACCGATGCATAACGAACCTCACCTTTGAGGAAGTCTTCGAACTTATCCCATTGCGGTTCTTTGCTATCGAGGGTGAAAGGATTCTTGCCTTCGGCTTCCAACTCGGGGTTGTAACGCCACAAGTGCCAGTATCCACATTCAACGGCAGCAGCCTCCTCGGCTTGCGATTTGCCCATACCTTTCTTCAAACCGTGGTTGATACAGGGAGCGTAAGCGATGATAATCGACGGTCCGTTGTAAGCCTCGGCTTCGCGAATGGCTTTGAGGGTCTGTGCCTGATCGGCGCCCATGGCAACTTGTGCGCAGTAAACATAACCGTAGGTCGAAGCGATGAGGCCAAGATCTTTCTTGCGAACACGTTTACCGGCAGCGGCAAATTTGGCAATGGCACCAAGCGGGGTAGCTTTCGAAGCCTGACCTCCGGTGTTGGAGTAAACCTCGGTATCAAGTACGAGAATGTTTACATTCTTGCCCGAAGCAAGTACGTGGTCGAGACCACCGAATCCAATATCGTACGATGCACCGTCACCACCGATAATCCATTGCGATTTCTTAACGAGGAATTTACCGAGGTCGGCAATGCCTTTGCATATTTCGCACTTGTCGGCGTTAGCCTCAACGATAGGACGAATCTTGGCTGCGAGTTCAATCGTCTTTTCGGTGTTGTCGCGATTTTCAATCCACTCTTTGAAGAGAACTTTGCTTTCTGCGGGGAAGGTCTCGTCGGCGATAGCCTGGTTCATGAGTTTCTCGATGCGGTCGCGCATTTTCTCAACGGCGAGAGCCATACCCATACCGAATTCGCAGAAGTCTTCAAACAGCGAGTTGGCCCAAGCAGGTCCGTGACCTTTTTCGTTGGTGGTGTAGGGAGTCGAAGGTATCGAACCCGAGTAAATCGACGAGCAACCGGTGGCATTAGCTACCATTTCACGGTCGCCGAAGAGTTGCGAGATGAGTTTTACATAAGGAGTCTCACCGCAACCCGAGCAAGCGCCGGAGAATTCAAACAACGGAGTAGCGAACTGCGAGTTCTTCACGTTGGCCTTGATGTCGACAAGGTCTTGTTTGCTCTTCACTTTGTTTACACAATATTCCCAGTTGGGAGCTTGGGCAAGCTGGCTTTCGAGCGGTTTCATGGCCAGAGCCTTGCCCTGTTTGTTGCCCGGACATACATCGGCGCAGTTGCCGCAACCGAGGCAGTCGAGTACATCGACCTGCATTCTGAACGTCATTCCGTCGAACATCTTTCCTACGGCCTTGATCGAGGGGAAAGAAGCGCCGGCCTGCTCGGCAGCGTCGAGCACGAAGGGACGGATAGCAGCGTGAGGACAAACGTAGGCACACTTGTTGCATTGGATACAGTTTTCGGGAGTCCATTCGGGAACGAAGGCAGCCACACCGCGTTTTTCATATTTAGCGGTTCCTTGGGGCCAAGTACCGTCTTCGATACCTTTGAAGGCTGAAACTTTCAGCAGGTCGCCGTTCTGAGCGTTGATGGGGCGAACCACCTCGTTGATGAAGGCGGGGTCGTTGTTGGCAACCACTTCATCGTCGGGCAGATTGGCCCATTCGGGTTTAACGACGAGTTGTTTGTATTCACCACCACGGTCTACGGCTGCGTAGTTCTTGTTTACCACGTCTTCACCTTTCTTGCCGTAAGATTTCACGATGAATTTCTTCATCTGCTCGATGGCAAGGTCAACGGGAATAACACCGGTAATGCGGAAGAAGGCCGATTGCAGAATGGTGTTGGTACGGTTGCCAAGACCGATTTCCTGAGCAATCTGGGTAGCGTTGATATAGTAAACCGTGATATTCTTTTGAGCGAAGTAACGTTTTACCTTGTTGGGCAAGTGTTTTTCCAACTCTTCTTGGTTCCAGATGGTGTTGAGCAGGAAGGTACCGTTCTGACGGAGACCGCGGGTTACGTCGTACATACGCAGGTAAGCCTGTACGTGGCAAGCCACGAAGTTAGGCGTGTTTACAAGGTAGGTCGAGCGAATGGGGCTGTCGCCGAAACGGAGGTGCGAGCAGGTGAAACCACCCGACTTCTTCGAGTCATAGGAGAAGTAAGCTTGGCAGTGTTTGTTGGTGTTATCGCCGATGATTTTCACCGAGTTCTTGTTGGCACCTACGGTACCGTCGGCACCGAGGCCGTAGAATTTGGCTTCGAACATGCCTTCACCACCCATGGCAACCTCTTCGCCTACGGGCAGTGAGGTGAAGGTAACATCGTCGATGATACCGAGCGTGAAGTGGTTTTTGGGTTCGGGCAAAGCCAGGTTTTCATATACGGCAAGGATTTGCGACGGAGTGGTGTCGTTCGAACCGAGACCGTAGCGGCCACCGATGATAAGCGGGGCATTCTCTTTTCCGTAGAAGGCCTCTTTTACGTCGAGGTAGAGGGGCTCACCGTTGGCACCGGGTTCTTTGGTACGATCGAGCACGGCGATGCGTTTTACACTGGCGGGGATAGCGGCCATGAGGTGCTTGGTCGAGAAGGGACGGTAGAGGTGCACGGCAACCAGACCCACTTTCTCGCCTTTGGCTGCGAGGTGGTCGATGGTCTCACGGATAGCTTCGGTTACTGAACCCATGGCGATGATGATGTTCTCGGCATCGGGAGCTCCATAGTAGTCGAACAAGCCGTATTTACGACCGGTGATTTTCGAGATTTCGTTCATGTATTCCTCTACAATGGCGGGAACGGCATTGTAAAAGTGGTTGCATGATTCACGATGAGCAAAGAAAGTATCGGGGTTCTCGGCCATACCACGAGCTACCGGGTGTTCGGGGTTGAGCGAACGGTCGCGGAACTCTTTGAGGGCTTTCTGGTCGATGAGCGGAGCGAGGTCTTCGTTCTCGAGCATTTCGATTTTCTGAATCTCGTGCGAGGTACGGAACCCATCAAAGAAGTTAACAAAAGGCACGCGCGATTTGATGGTGGCGAGGTGGGCAACACCGGCCAAGTCCATCACCTCTTGTACCGAACCTTCGGCCAGCATGGCAAAGCCGGTCTGGCGAGTCGACATTACGTCTTGGTGGTCACCGAAGATACAGAGGGCGTGCGAAGCCAAGGTACGTGCCGATACGTGGAATACGCAGGGGAGGAATTCACCGGCAATCTTGTACATATTGGGAATCATCAGCAACAAGCCTTGCGATGCGGTGTAGGTGGTTGTCAGCGCACCGGCTTGCAACGACCCGTGTACGGCACCGGCAGCACCAGCTTCCGACTGCATCTCTTGTACAAGGACGGTTTCGCCGAAGATGTTCTTTCTTCCGGCGGCAGCCCATTCATCTACATACTCGGCCATGGTCGAGGACGGAGTGATGGGGTAAATGGCGGCTACTTCACTGAACATATACGAGATATGCGCAGCTGCCTGATTACCATCACAGGTAATGAATTTCTTTTGTTTGCTCATACAAATTATTATTTGAGGATTAAGGTTATATTTTTATATGATGATTAGCAAAGTTAATATAAAAAACCGAATAACCATAAAGGAATCTTGTTTTCTTTCCCTACTTCATTATTATCCATGGCATAATAATAGTCGGGATTGTTGCGTCCCCGTAATATCTCGCCTTCGATTTTGAAATTGTACCGGCGATTTACCAGAAAATGGGTGTTGCGTATTCCTTCGTTGAGACGGTTGTCTTTGTGCAGAATGTTGTAAAAGAATGTCTCTCTCACAGCCTGTGGGTCGACATGGTCGGGACGTATGGGGTACATGAGGTTGGTGTTGTGCAGGTACACCCGGGCCGGCTTGCGGGGAAACTCCTCATCGACAGGATAAAGCATATTGATGAGACGGGCGTCTTTAAGATATTTGATGTAGTTGACCACCGTGGCACGTGAGGTCTGTATCTCCTTGCTCAACTGGCTTACATTGGGCGAACAGGGCGACGAGGTGGCCAGCAGGTAGAGCAGCCGTCTGATTTTGGGCAGGTAAGTAAGCTCTATCTGCTTGATAAATAGTATATCTACCTCCATCATCATGTTCATCGTCTTCACCAGCGTCTCGGTAAAATTGTGCTGTTCGATAAAGAACGGATAGAAGCCGTGATGCAGGTACTCCCTGAAATAGCTCAGTGGATGAATGTGTGATAGCACCTCCCGGGCCAATGCCGTGTGGTCGGCCAGAATATCGTCGAGTTTCACGGCGGGGAAATCGGTACCGGCCATAAGATTGAGAAATTCCCTGAACGAGTAACCGCGCAGGTTATACGAGTCGACAATCGCATGAATGGGCGAATCTTCCTCTTTGAGCCGCATCACCGACGAGCCCGAAAATATGATATGAAGATCGGGATATGCATAGTAACAGTGGGCCAACTCCTCGGCCCAAAAAGGATACTTGAACACCTGGTCGATAAGCAGGCAGCGGCCGCCCATGCGGTAGAACTCATCGATAAAGTCGACCAGTTTCTTATCGGCAAAATAGAGATTGTTGAGGTTGATATACAAACAGGTACGGTCGTCGGGGCCAAACGTTTCCTTGGCATACTGCAGGAGGAAAGTTGTCTTGCCCACACCTCGACTGCCCTTGATACCGATGAGCCGGTGCGACCAGTCGATTTCCTGCATAAGCCCTCTCTTGACGGGAGAGTTCACATGCTCGACGAGGTATTTGTGGGTTTTAAAAAAAGTCTCCATCTCTATTGCCTGTAATTCGGGGCAAATATAGGATATTTTCTTTTTTTTGCAAAGTCAAGATAGCAATTTCTTCTTTTTATGTTCGTTTTTCGAGGAGCAGGGAGGGGCAGGAATATTCCCGTCAGGCAAAGAGACTTTTCCACTGCGGAAGAAACGCACTACCCCATCGTATGTATCCTTTGACGCGAAAGAAAACTTTATACACCTTTCAAGTTTTATAAAGTTATAAATACTTAATATTAAACAGAAATGAAAGAATGATAAGAAATCTTACATTATCTTTGCCTCGTTTTTTAACGTAACGCTATGAAAAAGCTAAACATTCGCATTTTACTGTTACCATTTTTATTAGCCCTTCCTTTCATCACATACGGCCAATACCAGTTGCCCAACCCGGGCTTTGAGAGTTGGGTTTCAGCAGAAAAAGGCGAAGAGCCTGTCGGTTTCCACTCATTTAATTCGGCCAGCGCTTCGGGAATATATTCCATAGCCAAGACTGCTGATCAATTATCCAAAGAAATGGATACTCGCCCAGGCAGTTCAGGCTCGTATTCCGCACGAATCAATTCAAGATCTACTTTTGGGACAAATGCCAATGGTAATCTCACAACCGGACAAATTGTAGCAGGATCGGCAACTCCATCAAGTACGGATAATCACAATCGCTCGTATCCTTCCAACGCGGGTTATAACCAACCGTTTACCGGGAAACCAGACGCCATGACTGTATGGGTAAAATATGAACCTGGAAATGCCGGCGACTACGCCCGCGTAAATACGGTGATTCATGGGAACGCCAACTACCAGGACCCCGAAGACAAAGATTACACCAGCATAAAATATGCCCAGGCCACCCTCAACTATCAGGCCGCCGCAGGTAACGGCTGGCAACAACTGAACATACCCTTCAACGTCGTCAACAGCGGCGTTACGCCGGCATACATTCTTATCTCTTTCTCCACCAATAAGGATGCCGGCAAGGGAACCTCGAACGATGTGGTCTATATCGACGACATCGAATTTATCTACAACTCCCGCCTTGCCTCGTTGAAGGTAGGTGGCAGCAACCTCAGCGGCTTCGACAAAAATACCTATGAATATACCTACCAGGTAAATTCGCTCAGTTCGCTCCCCGCCATTACGGCTACGGCCGACGGTATAGGAGCCACCGTAGAACAAAAAATCTCGGGCGGTACCGCCACCATCACCGTGAAAGGTAACGACTACTCGTCGAACCCCGCCAACATTCACACCTACATCATCAACTTCGTGGCCAATACCGAAATATCGGCCTCGGACATCACCACCACCTACGGTACGGCAAAGGCCTTGTCGGTAACGACCAACAACGACCAAAGTGCCCTCGAATATGCCGTGGCCGACCCCTCGATAGCCCGCGTGGAGAACGGTCAAATCGTTCCGCTGAAAGCCGGCTCAACCACCCTGACCATCTCACAGAAGGCATCGAAAAACTATACGGCCGGCAGCAAGACCGTGAAACTCACCGTCAACAAAGCAACCCTTACCGTCACGGCCAACAACGCCACCCGCCCCTTCGGCTCGCAAAATCCTACCTTCACACTCACCTACAAAGGTTTTGTTAACGGCGAGAGTGAGGACTATCTCACCCAGCAGCCCACCGCCACCTGCAAGGCAACAGCTACTTCGCCCGTGGGAGCCTACGACATTACCGTAAGCGGTGGCGCCAGCGACAACTACACCTTTATCTATATAAAAGGTTCTCTCTCCATCACCACAGTTTCGGCACAAATTTCGATAACCCCCATCGGCAAGAAGACCTACGGCGACCCGGCCTTTACCCTGCAAGCCATCAGCACCAACAGCGAAAGCCCCATTACCTACTCCGTAGCCGACCCCTCCATAGCCCGTATCAGCAACGGACAGGTTACACTGCTGAAAGCCGGCTCGACCACCATCACCGCCCGACAGGCAGCCTCGACAAATTACGGCGAAAGCTCGGCAACCACCCAGCTGGTGGTCGACAAGGCTGCACTCACCGTAACCGCCCTTGACGCCACCCGCCCCTTCGGCACGGAAAATCCTGCCTTTGGCCTGAGCTATAAAGGATTTGTCAACGGCGACAACGAAGACGACCTTACCCGCAAACCCACCGCTTCCTGCACAGCAACGACCACTTCGCCCGTGGGCTCGTACGATATTACCGTAAGCGGCGGTGTGAGCGACAACTATACCTTCACCTACGTGAAAGGTACCCTCTCGGTTACTACCTCTTCGGCACAAATCACCATTCCCGCCATCGGAGAGAAGAGCTACGGCGACCCGGCTTTCGACCTGCGGGCCAGCAGTCCCAACACCGAAAGCCCCATCACCTACACCGTCGACGACCCCACCATAGCCCGTGTCGACAACGGTGTGGTAACGATACTGAAAGCCGGCTCGACCACCATCACCGCCCGGCAAGCTGCCTCGGCCAACTTTGAGGAGACATCGGCTACCGTACAGCTCACGGTGAAGAAAGCCCCGCTCACCGTAACCGTTGCACCCGCCACACGGACCTACGGTTCGGAAAATCCCAGCCTTGTCCTCTCATACAGTGGTTTTGTGCTTAACGAGACCGACAACGTTCTCACCGAGAAACCCACTCTCTCGTGCGACGCCACCACAACCTCGCCGGCCGGCACATACGACATCATCGTCAGCGGCGGCGAAGATGAGAACTACGACATCATCTGCCAAAACGGGACACTCACCGTAGAAAAGGCACTGCTCACCGTAACGGCCGACGACGCCACCCGTTCGTATGGCGAGGAGAACCCTGTATTTACCTTCTCTTACAGCGGATTTGTTCTTGACGAGACCGAAGAGGTTCTCACAGTGAAACCCACCGTCTCGTGCGAGGCCACGACAACCTCGACGACCGGAAACTACGACATCGTTGTCAGCGGAGGCGAAGACGAGAACTACCGCTTTGCCTATGTAAAGGGAACACTCACCATCACCGCTTCGTCGGGCAAACTGACCATCACCCCCATCGGCGAAAAACGCTACGGCGATGAACCGTTTGCCCTGCAAGTATCGACCCCCAATACCGAGAGTCCCATCGTCTACACCATCGACGATAAGAGCATAGCCCGCATCGACGACGGACAGGTTACGCTGCTCAAAGCCGGCTCGACCACCATTACCGCCAGCCAGGAGGCTTCGACCAACTTTGGTGAGGCATCGGCATCGGTCGAACTGGTAGTGAAGAAAGCGCCCCTCACCCTCCGAGCCGAGAACAAGAGCCGGACCTACGGCGCCGAAAACCCGGCCTTCACCCTCGCCTATGAGGGTCTGGTCTACGACGACACCGCTGCCGACCTTGCCTCGCCTACTGTCACCTGCGAAGCCACCGCCACCTCGGTACCGGCCGGCTATCCCATCGTCGTGGAACCTATTAGCGACGACCGCTATGAAATTACCCCTGTAAACGGTGAACTGACCGTCGAGAAAGCCCTGCTGCAAGTAAGCTGCCGCAACGAGTCGAGCGTCGTGGGACAAGAGCCGACGACCGACTATGAGATGTATATCGAGGGGTTTGTCAACGGCGAGGACAAGTCGGTCATCGACCAGATGCCCACCATCACCTGCGAAGTTACCGCCGCATCGCCAATAGGGTTCTATCCGCTGGTCATCGGCGGCGGTGAAGACGATTGCTACACCTTTGCCTACACCGAGGGCGTCTATACGGTACGATCAGCCACGATGATACAGACCGAAATCACCCTCGCCCCAATTGCCGGGAAACGCTATGGCGACCAGCCGTTTGCTCCGGTCTACGCTACGAACAACACCGATACCGAAGTACAACTCATCATGGGAACACCCGGCATCGTAGAGTATGAGAACGGCCAGCTCCATATTCTCAAAGGCGGCACGACAACCCTGAAAGCCTACCAAAAGAGCGGACTTAACTTCACCGAAGGAGAGTCGACCGAAATCACGCTGACAGTCGAAAAGGCTCCGCTGCGCGTATCGGCCGATGACGCTGTGCGCATCGAAGGCGAAGAGAATCCCAAGTTCACCCTCACATTCAGCGGATTTGTCAACGGCGACGATGCCTCCTGCATCGACCTTCTGCCCACAGCAACCTGTGAGGCCGACACACACTCGGCCGGCGGATACTACGACATCACCGTCTCCGGCGGTGAAGACGACTGCTACACCTTCGACCAATATGTAAGCGGCACACTGCTCGTCAAGGGTAAGACCCTCCTCACCTTGTCCGACATTACCGACAAGCGCTATGGTGACGAACCGTTTACCCCCAGTGTCATGACCAATAATACCGAAAGTGCCATCGACCTGACCATCGCCGACACCACCATCGCCCGTCTCGATAAAGGGAAAATCGTCATCGTCAAGAGCGGAACAACAACCCTCACCGCCCGTCAGGACGAGAGCGCCCATTTCTCCGAAGGCGAAGCCGTGCTGACATTCACCATCGGCAAGGCTCCGCTGCGCGTATCTGCCGACAACGCCGTGCGCATCGAGGGTGAAGAGAATCCCGAGTTCACGTTTACCATCAGCGGATTTATCAACGGCGACGATGCCTCCTGCATCGACCTCCTTCCCTCAGCAACCTGCGAGGCCGACACCCTCTCGGCCGGTGGATACTACGATATCGTGGTGAGCGGCGGTGAAGACGACTGCTACACCTTCGACCAATACGTAAGCGGCACACTGCTCGTCAAAGGAAAGACCCACCTCACCCTGGCGGCCATTACCGACAAGCGTTACGGCGACGTTCCGTTTACCCCCGACATTGAGACCAACAACACCGAGAGCCTCGTACACCTTGAAATCGCCGACCCCGAAATTGCCGATATTGTAAACGGGAAAATCGTCATCTACAAAAGCGGTGAAACAACGCTGAAAGCCTATCAGAACGAGAGCGCACTCTTCTCGGCCGGAGAGTCGGAAGTCGCTCTCGTCATAGAGAAAGCGCCGCTGAGCGTGAGCGTCGACAACACCGTGCGCCAGGTGGGTGAACCCAATCCTGAATTTACGCTGACATACAGTGGATTTGTCAACGGCGACGATGCCTCCTGCATCGACACGCCTCCGGTGGCCCAATGCCTAGACGCCTCTATTTCTTCGCCGGCCGGATATTACAACATTACCGTGAGCGGTGGCGAAGACGACTGCTATACCTTCGCCCAATATGTAAGCGGCACACTGGTGGTAA
>CAJLYN010000071.1 GCA_905210875.1 uncultured Bacteroides sp.
CGTCTCGATAACAATTTATTTTTTTACTTTTGCGATACTTGAAAATAGGTTTTGTAAAAAGGATTGTTTCATTAAGGTAAAAAACAAAATGGACGAAACAGCAACAAAAAAAGAAAAATTCTGCATCGGTATTCTTACCTCAGGAGGCGATGCTCCCGGCATGAACGCGGCTGTCAGAGCCGTAACCCGCTCGGCCATATACAACGGATTTGAGGTAAAAGCCATTTACCGGGGTTACAAAGGTCTGTTGAGCGGCGAAATCGTTCCCTTCAAAACACAAAACGTCAGCAATATCATACAACAGGGTGGAACCATCTTGAAAACAGCCCGCTGTAAGGAATTTGAGACGGTCGAAGGTCGTAAAATCGCCCACGAGACCCTGTTACGTGAAGAGATAGATGCACTGGTAGTTATCGGAGGAGATGGAACCTTGACAGGTGCCCGCATCTTTGCCAACGAATACGATTTTCCCATCGTAGGTCTGCCGGGAACCATCGATAACGACCTGTTCGGCACCGACACCACCATCGGATACGACACCGCCTTGAACACCATCATGCAAGCCGTCGACAAGATTCGCGACACGGCCACCTCGCACGAGCGGCTGTTCTTCATCGAAGTGATGGGTCGCGACGCCGGCTTCCTTGCCCTCAACGGTGCTATTGCCTCCGGAGCCGAAGCCGCCATCATTCCCGAAATTGCCACCGAGGTCGACCAGTTGGGAGAACTCATCAAGAACGGTTTCAGAAAGTCGAAAAACAGTAGTATTGTACTGGTTGCCGAAAGCCCCATAACAGGAGGTGCCATGCATTTGGCCGAACGTGTAAAGAACGAATTCCCCCAATACGATGTACGTGTCACCATACTGGGCCACTTACAACGAGGAGGGTCACCTTCGGCACACGACCGCATATTGGCCAGCCGTATGGGAGCAGCCGCCATCGATGCACTCATCGAAGGGCAACGCAACGTAATGATAGGTATACAGAACGACCAAATTGTGTACGTACCGTTCTCCAAAGCCATCAAAAACGACAAACCCATCAACAGAGAGTTGCTCAACACCCTGCGCATACTTTCGATATAACAGAGAAACTTCGATAAATATCCCCATTTTCCTATGAGCGAAACGACGGACAACAAACTATTGCCCTCGACCATTTCCCCAACAGAAGTGGTACCGACAGATGTCAGTGCAACAGGAGAACAAGCGCCGGTTGCTTCTGCACCAGAAAGCGATGCCGCCCGTCGAGAGGAGTCGATGTCCAATACCGTAACGCCCGTTCATCCCAGCGAGGAAGAAGAAGACGCTATGATAGAACGGGAGTTTCAGGCCCTGCTTGTCGAATACCTCAAATCCAACCATAGGAAAAAGGTTGATATCATAGAACGAGCCTTCCGATTTGCCAAAGAAGCCCATCACGGGATTCGGCGGCGATCGGGAGAGCCCTATATCATGCACCCCATTGCCGTAGCAAGAATCGTGTGCGAAGAGATGGGATTGGGATCCACCTCCATCTGCTCGGCCCTTCTGCACGACGTGGTCGAAGATACCGAATATACCGTCGAAGACATCGAGAACCTCTTCGGCAAGAAAATCGCCATGATTGTGTCGGGGCTGACCAAAATATCGGGAGGTATCTTTGGCGATCAGGCCTCGGCACAGGCCGAGAATTTCAGAAAGCTACTCCTCACCATGTCGGAAGATATCCGCGTCATTCTGGTGAAGATGGCCGACCGGCTGCACAACATGCGCACCTTGGGCTCGATGCTGCCCAGCAAACAATACAAAATCGCAGGCGAAACACTTTACATCTACGCTCCACTGGCTCATCGACTTGGGCTTTTTGCCATCAAGACCGAGCTCGAAGACCTCAGTTTCAAATATGAGCATCCCGAAGCCTACGCCGAGATACAGCACAACATCGCATCGAGCGAGGCTCACCGGCAAAAAGTATTCCAGGATTTCGCCGCCCCCATCACCGAGAAACTGCACGAGATGGGAGTAAAATTCGAGATGAAAGCCCGCGTAAAATCGATATACTCGATATGGAACAAGATGCAGAGCAAGAACATTCCATTCGAGGAGGTCTATGACCTCTACGCCGTGCGCATCATCTTCGATCCCAAACAGGAAGAAAACGAAAAGACCGAGTGTTTCAACATCTACTCGGTCATTACCGACATATACAAGGTACACCCCGAACGCACCCGAGACTGGGTAAGCCACCCCAAAGCCAACGGCTACCGCGCACTACACGTAACGGTCATGGGCCCCGACGGCAACTGGACCGAGGTGCAGATACGCAGCCGCAAGATGGACGAGATTGCCGAACGCGGATTTGCCGCCCACTGGAAATACAAGGTGGGAGGAGCCGACGAAGAGTCGGAACTCGACATTTGGCTGAAAACCATCAAGGAAATTCTTGAAAATCCCGAGCCAAACGCCCTCGACTTTCTCGACACCATCAAACTCAACCTCTTTGCTTCGGAGATATTCGTGTTTACCCCGAAAGGCGAACTCAAAACTCTCCCCAAAGATGCGACGGCTCTCGACTTTGCGTTTATTCTGCACTCCGACCTCGGCTACCACTGCATCGCCGCCAAGGTCAACCATAAACTGGTGCCGCTGAGCCAGAAACTGCAAAGTGGCGACCAAGTCGAAATCTTGACCTCCAAATCACAAACACCCAAAGAGGAGTGGATAAACTTTGTCACCACCGCCAAGGCAAAAACCCAGTTGCAAGCTGCCCTGCGAAAGGAGCGAAAAATCATCGCAGCCAAGGGTGAAGAAATCTACAACAAATTCATATCGGACAATCACCTCATCACCAACGACCTGAGCATTCTCGACCGCATACTCAACTACTTCGACATTGATAAAAAGGAAGAGTTGTTCTACCAGTTGGGCAAAAACGAAATTGCGCTCGATGAAGGGGTAAAGAAATTATTCAAAGGGAAAAACAAAAACGTCTTCATGCGTTATTTGCGAAATCCTTTCGGTAGTAAAAACAACGCCAACAAGCAATCCGATAAGAAAAAACAGAACGACAAGGAAATCGTCGTTCCCGAAAAAATAGATCGCAAAGCCACCTACATTCTCAAAAGTAACGAGACCGAACGCAATTATATTATCGCTGCCTGCTGTAAACCCATTCCGGGCGACGACGTACTCGGATATGTCAACGAAAAGGGTGAAGTAATCGTACACAAGCAGTCCTGCCCGATAGCCATGAAGTTGAAAAGCAGTTTTGGTTCACGCCTCATATCGGTGCGATGGGACAACCATTTGAGCGAATCGTTCCTGGTCGAAATAGAAATCGACGGCATTGACAGCATGGGGGTACTCAATCGCATCACCCACATCATCTCCGATGACATGGCCGTAAACATACGCAATCTTACCATCTCGACCGACGAGGGCCTGTTCCACGGCGAAGTAGGCGTCATGGTACATGATGCCCGCGACATTGAGAAACTATGCAACCGATTGAAAAAAATTGAAGACGTAAAGTCGGCTGCCCGCAAGAACTGATTATAAAAAATTTTTCGCTACCAAGGGAAATATAGAGAAAAAGGAATAGTAAGCATATTCCGTTCCTTAAATTAATACCCGGCCCTATGATACATTCTTTACAGAAGCATATCCACCTACCCAAGGTAACGGCTCTTATTGTCGGGTTGTGGATTCTCTCTCAAATTATATACATTTGCCTATACTGGGATTCTCCGCAATATAGCGATGCCTACAATTATCAAAAATGGGCATGGGAGTGTTTCAGCAATGGTTCGTGGTATCCCGAGACACAACAATTCTATTCCGAGTCCTATATTTGCTATGCAGGATATATCAATTTCCTCATTGCTTGCCTGCATATTTTTGGGGCATTTAAATTTGTTCCAATTATCAACCTGTTACTAAACACATTGCAACTATTTGCCCTATACAAGATATGTAAAAATATTAGTAATCAGACGGTCGCATATTATTTCGTTATTTTCTATTGCATTTTACTGAGTAATATCTCAATAGTAGCAGTAACAACAAGCGACCTATTTTTTATGACATTTATGATGTGCTCTCTTGCCCTCATACAAAAAAAGCATTTTCTCCTTTTCCTGTCGGGTATACTCATAGCCTACGCCAACTATGTAAGACCGTTTGCCATATTATTTCTCTTGCCAATATTTCTCTATGTCCTATATCATAAGTTCAACTGGAAATATTACATCAGCTATTTTTGCGGCATCACATTTATGACTCTATTGCTATTAATCTTCAGCTACACCATAAACGGGACACTTCACATATCTTCGACTACCGGAGGCATAAATCTTATTATTGGAGCAAACGATGATATAAACGGCACCTATACCGACAAAGTCTTTCAGGAAGGGAATATTGGATATATAGCAGACGATGCAACATACGATGTGTTCCAGAAAGATTCGATATGGAAATCGCGAAGCATAGAATGGATAAAGGAAAATCCCGCTAAATACCTCGCGTATGCCCCCATAAAAATGGCCCGTCTATGGTGGGCCGACAGCTATTCACATTTGCTATTATCAAATGAAAAGCACAATGATAGCGGCATAAATCGCATACTATCTGTCATGGCAAATTCCATCAGCTACTATATCATTCTCGTCTTTTTCTGCATCGGTATATTCAAATTAGGCAAGAAAATCTGGGGATATTGGGGTATTTTTCTGATACCGTTGGTCGGAGGATGTCTCTTACATATGGTCATGTACGGAGGCATGCGTTACCACTACCCTTTCATGCCCATAATTATTTTATACGCTGCCATAGGACTTTGTCTCCTTCAAAAAAAAGACATATGTAATCAAGAACTTAAACGGGACGGGAAAGTTTAAGGCGTGATATCGAAGAAGTGGCTCCACACAAGGTAAGTACGCCGGCCAGAAGCATGGCATCGTGAGGTGCCGTATCGCCGAAGATATGAAACAAGAGTGCCACCAAGGCAGCACCGGTTGTCTGTCCGAGCAGGCGCGCTGTGGCCAGCATGCCACTTGCACTGCCCGTGCGATGAGGGGGGGCCGAACTGAGCAGCATGTGATTGTTGGGCGACTGGAAGAATCCAAAACCCATACCGCAAAGCATCAATCGCCACACCAATCCGAAATGAGAAGTATCAACCGGAACAAAAGAGAGCGAGAAGCAGCCTACACTCATCACCGTCAACCCTATACCCCCTAAAATCCCGGGGTGCACCCGTCCCACCAACCAACCGGCCAAGGGAGCAACAAAGACAATGACAAGCGGCCAAGAGGTCATGAGCAATCCCGTACCCACAGCCTCATAATGGAACGTATTGACCAGCATGAAGGGCATGGCTATCATCACCAACATCTGTGAAGTGAACGACAGAATACTGGTGACCACAGAAAGAGAAAAGGCGGGAATGCGCAACAGGTCAAATGGCAACATGGGATAGGCATCGTGCACCTGCATGCGAACATACAGAACGCCCACAATCAGGAGAATCAGCAGTCCCACCAATATGGTTACATGAGAGACATCGTGCGAATAGGCTTCGATGCAGCCGATAAGCAAGCCAAATGTCAGCGCATTGAACAGTGCCTCTTTCCACTTGAAGCGACGGCCCAACACCCGCGTAGGATTGACCGGCAAATATTTCCGACCCAGATAAAACGTAATAATACCCACCGGTACATTGATGGCAAACAGCCACGGCCAAGAAGCAACCGACAGGATAGCGGCGGCCAAAGTAGGCCCGGCTACCGACGCGATGGCTACAATCGTAGCGTTCAATCCCACCCCTTTTCCCAAATGGCGCTTGGGGTAAATAATACGCACAAGCGAGGTATTGACACTCATTATCATTGCAGCGCCTATACCTTGGAACACTCTGGCAATGACCAGCCACAAGAGTGTGTCGGTCAACGCACAAAACAGAGAACCGGCCGTGAACACCGCTACGCCATAGAGATAAATGCGCTTATATCCGAACAGTTCGCCAAGAGAAGAAAACGGAAGAAGCGTCATCATGATAACCAGCTGGAAAGCGTTGATGACCCAAATAGAATCGGACGAAGACACCTGCAAATCCTCCGATATGGTAGGCAAGACCACATTGCAGATGGTACCGTCAAGGACCGACAGAAAAAGCCCCGAGAAGGTAGCTATCATGGCATAATAGATCCGCGGACGATGTAGTCCATCCCAATTCAAGTCACCTACAATCTCGCCTTTCTGTTTCATAAAAACGCCTATAAATCTTTTTTCGCCGGCAAAAGTACACATTATTCGGGAGGCGAATCGTTATTTTTAGCATTTTTACATAAAAGCTAAACGAATTTTCCAGATAAACAGAGATATGACATCTGCCCGAAAAAAGTCCGGACGAAAGCGGCAGAGGCCTTTTGCCGTATAAAATATTTTCTATAAATTGCACTCGTTTTGGTGTAGAACGGTTTCTGAAAACCGTAACGCCAATCGGTAGAAAAAGTTGCCATAATCTTCCCCACGATGAAAAAGACTTTGCGACACATCTTCATGACCCGCATCGGCCTATGCCAGACGGCCTATTTTATTGGTGCCATTGCACTCATTCTCTATTTTTTCCCAAGAGAAGAGAAATCGGAATATGTTTTTCAGGAAGGAAAACCTTGGAAATACGGACTGCTGACCGCGGCATACGACTTTCCCATCTATAAAAGCGAGGAACAGTTGAAACACGAACAGGATAGTGTTGTCAAGACACTGCGCCCGTTTTTCACCGAAGAACCCAGCGTAGGCACAGCTCAAATAAACAATTTCAAACGTGAACACCAGTCACTGTTGCAAAGTGCAGAATCGGCCGATGCCTATCGCTATGTATTGAAAGCTCTGGCTGAGGTCTATCAAAAAGGCATTATCGATACCGATACCTACAATTCATTAATACACAACGGCACACCGGGTGTCCGCATCGTAAGTCGCAACACTGTCAAAGAAGAATGTGAAGTTTCGGAGTTACTCTCGCTCAGGTCGGCCTACGAATACATTATGACCCATGCTACCGTACAGCAGCAACAGATACTAAACTCCTGCAATCTGAACAATTACCTGTCGGAAAACCTCACCTACGACAGCTTGAAGTCACAAAATGCGCGCTACGAACTGCTGCAACGTATTCCCTCCTCCATTGGTATGGTTCAGAAAGGCGAAAAAATCATCAACCGTGGCGACATCGTAACACCTCATACCTACCTCATACTTCAATCGTTTGAGACCGTCAACCAGCGTAACAACACGCGCACTCACCAACAAGAACTGTTTATCATGCTGGGGCAGGCTCTGGTCATCATCTGCCTCCTCATATTTCTATATCGATACCTAGCCATCTTCTACCCGCGCACGTTCAACGACCCGAAGAAGCTTGCTTTTATCATGATTATGATTACCGGTACAACGGTTATCTGCTACCTGCTGTGCGGAATGTTCACCACATCGGGAATGTATCTGGTGCCTTTTGCCATACTGCCTATCACGATTGTCGTCTTTCTTAAAAAATCCATTGCCCTCATATCGAGCCTCATATCGATACTGTTGTGTGCTTTTGTCGTGCCCTATCCGCTGGAATTTATCTTCTTGCAGACAGCCGTAACCGTAACGGCCATCAATAACATGAAAGAGCTGGTAAGACGCTCTCAACTGCTGCGATGCGTCATACTCATTTTCGTTACCTACTGCTTTACCTATACCGGTTACACACTCATTTTTGAAGACTGGACAAAACTCGACCCACAACTCTTCTTCTACCTGGGTATCAACTGTGGACTTCTGTTCTTTACCTATCTGCTCATTTACCTGCTCGAAAAGGTCTTCGGCTTTGTGTCGACTGTTACGCTGGTCGAACTTTCCGATATCAACCTGCCGATATTCCGTCAACTGTCGGAGGTATGCCCGGGCACCTTCCAACACTCAATGCAGGTATCGAATCTCGCTACCGAAGCAGCCGACTGCATCGGCGCTCAGGCTCAATTGGTACGCACCGGCGCGCTCTACCACGACATCGGTAAAATGGCCAATCCCACCTTCTTCACCGAGAATCAGAATGGGGTCAACCCACACAACGGCCTCCCTTACGAAGAAAGCGCGCAGATTGTCATCAGCCATGTAAAAGACGGTGTCAAGATTGCCGAGAAACTCAACCTGCCCCAAACCATAATCGATTTTATCAAGACTCATCACGGACGTAGCAAAGCCAAATATTTCTACAACTCCTATGTGAACGAACACCCCGACGAGGAGGTCAATGAAGAACTGTTTACCTACCCCGGTCCCAACCCGTTCACCAAAGAACAGGCTATTCTCATGATGGCCGATGCTGTCGAAGCCGCCTCGCGCAGTCTGAAAGAGTATACCGAAGAAAACATTTCCAAACTGGTAAACTCCATCATCGACAGCCAGATTGCCGACGGGCTGTTGAACAACAGCCCCATCAGTTTCCGCGATATATGCGACGTAAAAGCAGCCTTTATCGAGAAACTCAAAACCATGTATCACACACGTATCAGTTATCCCGAGCTACGCAAGAAGTAAACTTCCAGCGTCCATTGGAAATCCGCAGAATATCACAGCCTCATTCCAAGAGGCGTATGGAGCGGACGAGAGCTTAGAAAGAGAGGGTGCACCCTATTGGGTACACCCTCTCTTTTTGCTCATTACAGACTCTTACCGCTTCACATTCAACGCCGAAAGGATACGGGCAAATACCTCGGTATTGTCAATCACACCACAGAAATCGTCGGAATGAGGACCGTAAGCGTATACCGGGACCAAAATAGGTGAATGGCCACCGGTAGCGAAATGGCCCGACACTTTTCCTTGAAGAATATCGCCATCACCCAGTGCCAAACCACCGGTTTCGTGGTCAGCCAAGACAATTACCAGAGTTTCTCCGTTAGTGTCGGCAAAACGCAGAGCTTCGGCCACGGCCTTGTCAAAATCGAGCGTTTCCCGCACAACCCCTTCGATGTCGCCATTGTGAGCGGCATGATCTATCTCGGCCCCTTCAACCATAAGGAAAAATCCTTTTTTCGATTTTTGACTGAGAAATGAAAGAGCATACCGGGTAACACTTCGCAAATAGGCCGTATCACGACCGTCCTTGATTTGAACAGCATCTCGGTCACGGGCAATAAGAGCCACCTTATCAGGGGCATCAAGGGGCAAAGCCTTGAAATCATGCAACACGGTGAAGCCCTGTGCCCGCAATGAGTCGAGGCGCTCCTTACCCGTTGCATTGAAGAGCGACACGCTACTGCCGGCCACAAAAAGAGCCCGTGTATGCAACAGGTCGGAGAGAATCTCCCGTGTCATGCTCCGTTGCGGCTGATGGGTATAAAATGCCGAGGGCGTAGCCCCTGAAATCTTATCGGTAGAAACTATTCCGGCGAGCCGAGAGTATCTCGGTCATATCGGGCAAGCGACAACCAGCGGTATCAACTCCAAGGCTGCCGTTCCGGGTTTTACAGCCTGTAGCATAAGCGGTACCGGCAGCGGCCGAGTCGGTGATATAACGGTTGGCCGACTGTGTTCTGACCAGACCGATATGGCGCATACGGGCTATCGTCAGGTCGCCACCGTTGGCATGCAAGGCTGCCGTCATGTGAGCCAGGCCCATGCCATCGCCCACCAGAAGTATCACATTCTTTACTTTCCTATCGGAACCATCGTGGCGATAAGTTGGCTCATAAACCGCCTGCCTGGCAGGTGAAACATAGGGTGTAAACTGAGCCGAAACGGGAACAACGGCTAAAGCCG
>CAJLYN010000072.1 GCA_905210875.1 uncultured Bacteroides sp.
GGTCGACTGCACCCGACTCCTGCCTGTCGTCAATTTCGGAGAGTATGTCTTTTATCTCGATATAGGCCGATTCGATACGCTGGTCGAGCGGCTCGACGGCCGGATATACCCGTTGCAGCGACCGCAGGAGCGAACGAGTCTCTTTCAGCGAAGGCAAGACGCCGCCCTCCTCTCCGTCGAGACAGCGTGATATGGCATAGAGGCCATTTTTTATCTCGCCGGCGTGGGTGAGCATCTCCTGCTCCTCTTCCAGCGCCGACTGTTCTCCGACTTGCAGATGGGCTTCGCACAGCTGGTCGTACTGGAAGCGGAGATAATCTTCTTCCCGGCGTTTCTCTTCATTCTCCCGCCGCAGACTCACGAGTTTCTCGTTCAACGCACGATAACGCCGGTACTCGTCGCGATACTGCGAGAGCGACGCCTCATCGTCGGCCCAGATGTCAATCATGCGCAACTGGAACCGATTATCGCCCAGAAGCAGGTTCTGATGTTGCGAGTGAATATCGATGAGTTGCTCGCCCAGCTCTTTGAGCAACGACAGAGAGACGGGTGTGTCATTGATAAAGGCACGGCTCTTGCCCTGCGGCGACAATTCCCGCCGCAGGAGACAATGGCCCGAGGGGTCGTAGTCGAGGTCGTTTTCTTCAAAGAAAGCGGCCATTGCATAAGACGAGATGTCGAACGTTCCCTCAATCACCGTCTTCTGCGCGGCATCTTTCACGGCCTTACTGTCGGCCCGCTGCCCCAAAATGAGCGACAACGCCCCCATGATGATGGATTTTCCGGCTCCGGTTTCGCCGGTCAGGACCGTAAAACCGGGACGGAAATCAATCTCCAATTCATCGATAAGGGCATAATTGCGTATGTAAAGTTTCTGTATCATACCGTAAAAAAACAGATTATTTGCGCAACGGCTCCAAGCGGGTCGTCTCGGTCGGGTAAAGACGGTTCAGCACCTTGTAGACCTCATCTTTTTCCTGGCGCGGCGCCTCGGAGTATATGTTCACCACCTCGTCGAGTTTGCTGTCGTTGAAAAGCGGCAGCAATACCGAGGTGGAAGAGAGTTCGTAAACCTCGACCAGCTTGGCAAGCGCCTCGGTTACCTTGGAGCGACCCTTCTCGACACTGAGAGCCATCTCGTCGAGTCCCAGGCGGTGATAGGTATACCAAAACTGGCGGAAGGGTTCATTGCGGGTCTCGATAAAGGCCGACAGCAGGGCATGCCGGTTACGCTCGCTGCCAAACCCCGTCCAGCCGATTTCCTGCGTCGACTGTCCCATCGTTACGATGTTCTCGGCCTGTCTGAAAAAATACTCGCCCCCCTTGTAAGAGAAGCTGTCGAAGTCGATGCCCAGAATCATGTACACATAGAAATCAAGTACCCCAGTCAGGTTACTCTCCATCGTCATCTCGTTGTGTACCAGCGGGTCATACTCCTGATAGGTAAATTCAAATTCGGTATCGCGGAAATTGAGCATCGTCGTCGTATAGGACGAGTTGTAGACCGGCCTGCGCGACTGCACCTGTATCTCACACGAATAGCGGGTGTCGGTTACCGAATTGACGATGATGAGTATGCTGCAATCGATTTTTTCATTGGCGGCAATTTGTGCTTCGCTCCATTTGCGGGTGTTGATATACTCGGTAATAGCCTGTTGCAGGGTGGTGAACACCTGCTTGTTGGTGCCTTGTATCTTGTCACTGTTGACCTGTACACGGCACGAGAGTTCCTGCGCCGACAAGGTAAACACCGACATCAACAGAGCCAGACACAACAGCCATATACTTTTCATATCATCGTCTTTTTTATAATAATACGGCCGAAAGCGCCATTTATTTTATTCGCCGCCGAGACAAGCGGTCAGAGCATCGACAATGTCGGAGGCCACTTCGAGTTTCGACTTCACGGGATAGTCGGCCGAACGGCCGTCGCGGTACCATATCGACACCTTGTTGGTATCGCCACGGAATCCCGCTCCGGCATCGCGCAGGGAGTTCAGTACAATAAAGTCGAAATTCTTACGCTGCATCTTGGCGACGGCATTTTCGGCTTCGTGGTCGGTTTCCAGCGCAAAGCCGGCCAGGCATTGTCCGGCACGTTTTATCTTACCCAGTTCGGCAGCAATATCCTTGTTGGGTCTCAGCACGAGAGTAAGGTCATCGGCATTCCGCTTCATCTTGGTAGAGCGGTATTCGGCGGGAGCATAATCGGCCACGGCGGCACAACAAATGGCCGCATCGGCAGTGGGATATGCCTCCATGGCAGCCCGATACATCTCGTCGGCCGACTCTACGTCAATCCGTTTTATCGAGGCATGGAGTGTGGGCAAGGTTACCGGACCGGCTATCAGCACCACATCGGCACCCCGCTCGGCGCATACACGTGCTAGCGAGAATCCCATCTTGCCCGAAGAGTAGTTTCCGATGAAACGCACGGGATCGATTTTTTCGTAGGTAGGGCCGGCAGTAATGACGATTTTCCGTCCGCGAAGCGACTGCCGGGAGGCGAAGAATGCCTCGATGCGCTCCACGATGCGGTCGGGCTCTTCCATGCGGCCCTTGCCTTCGAGATGGCTGGCCAGCTCGCCCGTGGCCGGCTCGATAATATGGTTGCCGTAGGAGCGCAACAATTCAAGGTTGTGCTGTGTCGAAGGGTGGGCAAACATGTCGAGGTCCATGGCCGGAGCTATAAATACGGGAGCCTTGGCCGACAGGTAGGTGGTGATAAGCATATTGTCGGCTATACCGTTGGCCATCTTTCCTATGGTCGAAGCGGTTGCCGGGGCTATCAGCAACAGGTCGGCCCACAGACCGAGGTCGACATGGCTGTGCCACGTCCCGTCGTTGGCCGAGAAGAACTCGCTCACCACCGGCTTGCCCGTCAGGGCCGACAGGGTAACCGGCGTAATAAACTCTTTTCCGGCCGGTGTGATGACAATCTGCACCTCGGCGCCTTTCTTTATCAGGGCCCGCGTGAGATAGGCCGCCTTGTAGGCGGCGATACTACCCGTGATACCGAGTATGATTTTCTTTCCCTTCAACATGGAGTATTTCTTTGAGTCGAACGGCAAGGCGACGTATCGTCTTGCCGTTCGGTGGGTTATTTCTGATTAAACGAGCGCAACTTGATGTTGGTTATCACATTCTTGGTATTGAGCGGAAACTCGCCCTGCATCATCCAGCCGTAATAGCCGGTGTCGACCTTGAACACCTCGGCCACCGAACGGCCCTTGTATTTTCCGAAATTGAAAACCTCTACTCCCTGGTCGTTATAGACAATGCGACCGGCCAGGTCGACATTGCGGGTGTAGGAGGTAAATTCGGCCAGGGCTGCCACCTCGTTCGGGAGTTGCGGATAGCGGTCGAGCTGGGCTTTAAGCACCTCGTAGGTAGCCCGCGTATCGGCCTCGGCGGCGTGTGCATCGTTGAGATCCTTGTCGCAATAGAACTTGTAGGCGGCCGAGAGGGTGCGCTGTTCCATCTTGTGGAATATCGTCTGCACGTCGATAAGTTTCCGGCGCGATATGTCAATGGCGACACCGGCCCGCAACAACTCCTCGACGAGCAGGGGCACATCAAAACGATTGGAGTTATACCCGGCCAGGTCGCACCCTTCGATGTCGGCGGCAATCTGAGGAGCTACCTCCTTGAAGGTGGGACAGTCGGCCACATCGGCATCGGTGATTTTATGCACGGCCGTTGCCTCGGGCGGAATAGGTCTGCCGGGATTGATGCGCATCGTTTTCGACACCTCCCGTCCGTCGGGATAGACTTTCAGATAGCTTATCTCTACGATACGGTCGGTCGATATGTTGATGCCGGTCGTTTCAAGGTCGAAAAAGACCAGCGGATTTTTAAGATTCAGCTGCATAAGTCGATATTAGTCTTTCAACATCATGGGCATGAGCAACATCAGCAGGTCTTCGTCGGGCTCGTTCTCGCCGGGGAGAAGGATACCGGCACGACCGGGATCGGCCAGGTCGACCATGACCTCTTGCGAATTGATGTTGTTGAGTATCTCTACCAACTGGGTGGCGCTGAACCCGATACACATCGTGTCGCCGGTGTAGTTGCAGGTAATGCTTTCATCGGCAGCCGTCGAGAGGCCGGCATACTGGGCCGAAACGACCAGACGGTTGGGACTCAGGTCGAGACGCACCAGCGAATTGGCCGGGTCGGAGAATACCGAGATACGACGCAGCACACTGATGAACAGCGTGCGATCGATAATGAGACGGTTGCTGTTGTTCTGTGGAATAACCGACATGTAATTGGGGTAACGACCCTCGATAAGACGGCATATCAGCACAAAGTTGGAGAGATGGAAACAGATGTTCTTCTCGTCAAACTCCACCGTTATGTCGCCACTCTCCTTGGCGAGAATATTTTTCAAGAGCGATGCGGGTTTCTTGGGCAGAATGACCGTTGCTTCGATACCCGATTTCACGGCGGTATTACAATACTTCACCAGAATATAGCCGTCGGAAGCGACAAAGACAATATCGTCGGGGTGAATATCCATGCACACACCGTTCATAACCGGCCGCAACTCATCGTTGGCTGCGGCAAAAAGGCTGCGGGTAATGCCATTGAGCAAGACAGAGGCTGGCATGGTGAATCGTGTGGCATTCTCACTCATGGGCGGACGCTGGGGATATTCATAGCCATTGACACCGACAAAATTGTACTTGCCGTTCTGGTAATAAAGGAAGATTTCCAGGTTGTCATCGTTTACCTGGAATGTCAACGGCTGCTCGGGCAACTCACGCAACGGGTCGAGAAGTATCTTGGCCGACACGGCAAAGAGACCGCTGCCTTCGGCCTCTATCAATCCGATGGTGGTGGTCATGGTCGTTTCCTGGTCCGACGCGGTTATCGTCAATTGATTTCCTTCCAGAGAGAAAAGAAAGTTATCAAGAATCGGCATGGAGTTTTTGGAGTTGATGACTCTTCCCACCGTCTGCAAATGAGAGAGCAACAAGGTGCTTGATACGACGAATTTCATATATGTATGTTTTTTATGTTGTTACACTTTTACTGTGGGAGACTCCCCCAACCCGTTGCATATAAGCAGGCTGGCGCGGTATGAGAAAAAGGAACTCACAAGACACGCCCGAGCACTTCTTATACTTTACAAATATAGATAATTTTTCCGAGAGAGAAACGAGCAGCACCAGAAAATACGCAATTGTGTTGATAACAAAATGACCGGCCGCCAACCGTGGCATGGAAGTGACACGACAACTCCTCCCCACATCCCAAGGAGACGAGCCAACGCCTCTTTGCCTTCGCCGCTCACCCGTCAAAGAGACACATGGACAGAACAACCTTTTTTCACTCCCGTCTCCATCGGGAGATGATAGTCATGCCGGTATAACATTAACAAGCAGAAAAGCCCCGACAAAAAATGTCGGGGCTTAGATACTTATCGGGAATCTATCATTACTCCCACTCGATGGTCGAAGGCGGTTTGGAACTGATGTCGTAGGTTACACGGTTCACACCCTTTACCTTGTTGATGATTTCGTTGGAGATTTTTCCGAGGAACTCATACGGCAGATGTGCCCAGTCGGCCGTCATGGCATCGGTCGAGGTAACGGCCCGCAGGGCAACGGCATTCTCATAGGTACGTTCATCTCCCATGACACCGACCGACTGCACGGGCAGCAGAATGGTTCCGGCCTGCCATACCTTGTCGTAGAGACCCCAGTCGCGCAATCCCTGAATGAATATGTCATCGGCATCTTGGAGTATGCGCACCTTCTCGGGGGTGATGTCGCCCAATATGCGCACGGCCAGACCCGGACCCGGGAAGGGGTGACGGTTGATGAGACGCTCCATCATACCCAACTCACGGCCTACGCGGCGCACCTCGTCCTTGAAGAGGAGACGCAATGGCTCACACAATTTGAGGTTCATCTTCTCGGGGAGACCACCCACATTGTGGTGGCTCTTGATGACCGTACCGGTGATGGAGAGCGACTCGATGACGTCGGGATATATCGTACCTTGTGCCAGCCACTTCACATCTTTTATCTTGCGGGCCTCTTCGTCAAAGACGTCGATAAAGCCCTTGCCTATGATTTTACGTTTGCGTTCGGGCTCCTTGACACCGGCAAGTTCGCGGTAAAATTTGTCTTTGGCATTGACACCGATAACGTTGAGACCGAGGTGCTCATAGTCGTGCATCACGTTTTCAAACTCGTTCTTGCGCAACAGTCCGTGGTCGACAAAGATACAGGTAAGGTTTTTCCCGATGGCCTTGTTGAGCAACACGGCAGCTACCGACGAATCGACACCGCCCGAAAGTCCGAGCACGACCTTGTCGTCGCCCAGCTGCTCTTTGAGACGGGCTACGGTCGTCTCGATAAACGAGGCGGGCGACCAGTCTTGCTTGCAACCGCAGACATCGACCACAAAGTTGCGGAGAATCTGCGTTCCGTCTTCGGTGTGATAGACTTCGGGGTGGAACTGTACGCCCCACACCTTCTCTCCCTTTATTTGATAGGCAGCTATGGCCACTTCATCGGTAGAGGCAATGACTTCAAAATTATCGGGTACAGCCGTAATGGTATCGCCATGCGACATCCACACCTGCGTATTCTCCCGTACGTTCTTGAACAAAATGTTATCTTTGCAGAAATGAGAAAGATGAGCACGGCCATATTCACGGCTCTGCGCCGGCTCTACTTTACCTCCATTGCTGTATGCCATAAACTGTGCCCCGTAGCAGATACCGAGAATGGGATATTTTCCACGTATCTCCGAGAGGTCGATTTTGAATGCTTTACTGTCGTATACCGAGAAAGGGCTACCCGAGAGTATGACACCCTTGATGCTCTCATCGCCATGCGGAAACTTGTTGTAAGGCAATATCTCGCAATAGGTATCGAGCTCCCGCACACGACGGCCGATAAGCTGCGTGGTCTGCGAGCCGAAATCGAGAATGATAATTTTTTCTTGCATATCTGTTTGTGATAAGTTGTTTCGGTGTGAATGGTCTTGTCGGCAAATATACGGATATTGCCGCATATGCGCAAACGGCTGCGCCTGCCGGGATGCTAAAATTCCGAAGTGAAGTGGAAACGGATTTTGGGGAAATCGCTCTGGGCCATCTGCAACACGTATGCCGAGTCGGCGAGGAACACGTCGCGGCCGTCGCGGTCTTTGGCCATAAACTGGTATTTCCGCTTCTTAAAGTTTTCGAGAGCCTCAGCATCGTCGCTCTCCACCCAGCAGGCCTTGTAGAGGCTGAGGGGCTCCCAGCGGCACTGAGCGCCATACTCATGCAGCAAACGGTACTGTATGACCTCAAACTGCAACTGACCCACCGTACCGATGATTTTCCGGCCGTTGAACTGGTTGACAAACATCTGAGCCACACCCTCGCCCATCAGCTGGTCGAGCCCTTTGTTGAGCTGCTTGGTCTTCATGGGGTCGGTATTCTCGATATATTTGAACATCTCGGGCGAGAAACTGGGCAAACCCTTGAAGTGCAACTCCTCACCGGCCGTAAGAGTATCACCAATCTTGAAATTCCCTGTATCGGGCAAGCCCACGATATCGCCGGGATAGGCCTCGTCGACAGTCGACTTGCGCTGTGCCATGAAGGCCGTAGGACTTGAAAAGCGCATCATCTTGCCCAGACGCACATGCTTGTAATTTTCGTTACGGAGGAATATTCCCGAGCACACTTTTACAAAAGCAATGCAACTGCGGTGATTGGGGTCCATGTTGGCGTGAATCTTAAACACAAATCCCGAAAAAGTCTCCTCTTCGGGACGCACCAGACGTTCGACAGCCTGCACAGGGCGTGGCGAAGGGGCTATCTCGACAAAACAGTCGAGCAGTTCCCGCACACCGAAGTTGTTGAGCGCCGACCCGAAAAATACGGGAGCCAGGTCACCGGTAAGGTATTCCTCTACATCGAAATCGGGATAGACACCGGCAATCAGTTCAAGGTCGGCCCGCAACTTTGCGGCATCGCTCTCGCCGATATGCTTTTCGAGCTCGGGATTGTTGATATCGCGGAACTCTATGGCTTCGGTCACCACCTGCTTGCTGGGTGTATAGAGGTTGAGATTTTTTTCATAGATATTGTACACGCCCTTGAAACGCTGGCCGATATTGATGGGCCAACTGAGTGGGCGCACCGCTATTTTGAGCTCGGTCTCTATCTCATCGAGCAGGTCAAACGGGTCCTGACCTTCACGGTCGAGCTTGTTGACAAAGACGATGACGGGGGTCTTGCGCATGCGGCACACCTCCATCAGCTTACGAGTCTGTGTTTCAACACCTTTAGCCGCATCAATTACAATAATTACACTATCCACGGCAGTCAGTGTGCGATAGGTATCCTCGGCAAAATCCTGGTGACCAGGGGTATCGAGAATGTTGATTTTGTAAACGCCATAATTAAAACCCATCACCGACGTGGCT
Source organism: uncultured Bacteroides sp. (assembly GCA_905210875.1). Classification (GTDB taxonomy): domain Bacteria; phylum Bacteroidota; class Bacteroidia; order Bacteroidales; family UBA11471; genus Caccoplasma. The sequence goes on from CAJLYN010000072.1 coordinate 8,440, forward strand.
ACCGATATACCGCGCTGTTTCTCGATTTCCATCCAGTCCGAGGTAGCGGTCTTCTTTATCTTGTTGGACTTCACGGCCCCTGCCACATGAATGGCACCACCAAAAAGCAACAACTTCTCGGTAAGAGTGGTCTTACCGGCATCGGGGTGACTGATAATGGCAAAAGTGCGTCGTTTCTGAATCTCTTCGGTAAATGTACTCACGTTGTATCGGGGGTTTTAATTTTTATTCTCCAATATGGCGATGCATTTCTGCAAGCTCTCTTCCCAGTGGGGTATCTTCACGCCGTAGGTGGCTTTTATTTTTTTCTTGTTCATCACGCTGTAAAAGGGGCGAGTGGCGGCCGAGGGATAATCGGCCGTGTCGATGGGCGACACCCGACAGGTATCGATGCCGGCCATGCGGTGTATGGTGAGGGTAAAGTCGTACCAGCTGCACACACCTTCGTCGGAGAAATTATAAATTCCGGGTATGAACTCCGGCGCATTGAGTATGGTCACGATGGCTGCAGCCAGGTCGGCGGCATAGGTGGGCGTTCCTACCTGGTCGAAAACGACCGAGAGTTTCTCTCTTTCGCGTCCCAGACGCAGCATGGTCTTTACGAAATTGTTGCCGTAGGGCGAGTAGAGCCACGATGTGCGCAAGATGACCGATGCGGGGTTGGCGGCCAGCAGCAACTGCTCGCCTTCGAGCTTGGTAACACCGTAGACCGAGGTAGGTGCCACGGCATCGCTCTCGACATAGGGCATATAATGGGTACCGCTATACACATAGTCGGTCGAGACGTGTATCATTCGGGCTCCAATGGCAGCCGATGCCTTGGCCAGATTTTCTACGGCAAAGGCATTTATTTTTCGGCACAGTTCAATATCGCTTTCAGCCTTATCCACAGCTGTATAGGCAGCGCAATTTACAATATAATCAACAGTATTTTCCGACAGGAATGCCTGCACGCGGGCAAGGTCGGTTATATCAAGTTCCTGAACATCGGTAAAGAGATACCGGTTAGCAGGGTCGGTACTCGACAAGTTGCGCATTTCGTTGCCCAACTGTCCGTTAGCACCTGTTACAAGAATGGTTGACATAGGCAGGGTTTATAGAATGTATTTATAATTCCAGTTCACCCGCTCTCTCCTGCTTGTATTTTTCGGAAAGAAGAGCGAGAAATTGAGAGATGGCATGCACCGCCTTTTCGGTATCGGGAGAGACCTCTTTTTTCTGCAACCGCAACATCAGTATGCCATAGAGGGCATTGAAGCATGTCTCTATCTCTCCGGCCTCGGCGTTTCCCGAACGGGCCCGCAGCTCAACGATATAAGGCAACGCCTTGAAAAAGGCTGCTCCATAAAACGGCTCCCC
>CAJLYN010000073.1 GCA_905210875.1 uncultured Bacteroides sp.
CGCCCGACCCCCGCCCCGTAGCGGCAAAGTGCAGACGCAGGTCGGGCAGGGCCGCCAGTTCACGCACCGCCTCCTGCCGGCGGGCTATCGATGCCACATCGGAGAGCGGCCGGCGCAACCAGTCGGCCAGCCGACGACGACCCGCCTCGGTGGCCGTGCGGTTGATATAGGCAAAGAGCGATTTCTCGCCGAAGATGTCGAGGTCGGCCGTAAAATCATGCGTGGCATCAAAAAACTCGGCACCCCCGTCACAACCCGAGAAGTCGTATTGCGACAGACGGAACTCCTGCCGGCAAATCTCCATCGCCGCTTCGACATAACTCCGGCGGGCAAAGAGGCGGCCATGCACCTTGACCAGAGCCAGGAAGGCTGCCACGAGGGCAACGGCCACCGACCACACCACCGGTGCGGGACACCAGTCGCGCCCCCACACCAGCCAGGCAATAAACAGTAGGGCGAGGGCCACCCGCGCAAAACTCACCCGGCGTATGCGACGGGAGAGCCCGGCCAGAGCGACGGTATATTCTTGCTGTTTTCGGTTGTAAAAATCGAGCGGCGACAGGTCGACAGGTTGTTCCATACAGGCAGTAGGATTAGCGTAAAAGATTGGTGTAAAAAATTCGGATAAAAAATTTCCGGCCGCCCCGGCAACACAAGGCACGAACCCCCCGCAACAGAGAGGCACCCTCTCATTTGCCGGCAACAGCCGCACGCAAAGATAAACGATTGCCCGCACACACGCAAAAAGTAGTATATATCCATACACCCGGCCTTCTCTCAAAAGAACCCTTCCCTTCCGGCCCTACTCCTCTGCGTCACATCGCCAAACCGGCAGCCCCTCGAATCACCACACGCACTGACAAAGAAAAAGCGATGTCCGGCCTCTCTGGTCGGACATCGCTGCAAAAACCATATCGCGTCTCTCTTAGAGGGCAACCTTCGTCACCGTCGGGCCGCACTTCACGAGATAGAGGTGGCCTGCGGGGAGTGTCAGCTCGGTGCGGGAGCCTCTTGCCACGCCCTTGTACACCACCGTGCCCGAGAGGGTGTAGACGGTCACTGCCGTCCCGGCTGGGAGGTTCTCCACAACAATGCCGTCGCCACAGGAGGTTATCACGGCCTGCCCGGCACTGTCGGCTCCGACCTCTTCTATGCCGGTATATTCTTCCTCGACGATGTTCTTGAAATCTTTCCACGTATAAGCCTTTTTATAAGCTTCGAGCGACCCTTTGGGAACATACAGCGTACAGGCGTTCTTGTCGACACCTCCAAAACAATCGCTTCCACAAGTCGAGGGCGTTATAGCCAGGCTGTGTATTTCTTGCAAGTTGCTGCAACCACTGAAAGCAGCCAATCCAATGGTGGTAACATTCTCGGGTATCGTGATGGAGGCTAGGCTGCTGCAATTATAAAAAGTAAAGTTTTCAATGAAGGTAACCCCATCGGGTATCACAATGGAGGTAAGGCTGCTGCACTCCCAAAAAGCCTCACTTCCAATCGAGGTAAGACTCTCAGGAAGAGTAATGGAGGCAAGACTGCTGCAATTATAAAAAGTGCGGCTTCCAATGGAGGTAATCCCTTCGGGTAATGTAATGGAAACAAGATTGCTGCAACCACTGAATGCATATCCACCAATAGAGGTAACCCTCTCGGGTATCACAATGGAGGCCAGGCTGCTGTAATTATAAAAAGTGCTGCCTTCAATGGAGGTAACCCCATCGGGTATCACGATGGAAGCAAGGCTACTACAACCACGAAAAGCATCTCTCCCAATGAAGATAAGGCTTTCAGGAAGGGCAATGGAAACAAGGCTGCTGCAAAAAGTAAAAGCAGTCTCTCCAATCGAGGTAAGGCTCTCGGGAAGGATAATAGAGGAAAGGCTGCTGCAATTATAAAAAGTGCCGCCTTCAATGGAGGTAACCCCATCGGGTATCACGATGGAGGCAAGATTGCTGCAACCAGTAAAAGCGTAACTTTCAATCGAAGTAAGGCTCTCGGGAAGGGTAATAGAAGTAAGTCTACTACAACCACTAAAAGCAAAGTTACCAATCAAGGTAAGGCTCTCAGGTAAGACAATGGAAGTAAGCCTGCTACAATCCTTAAAAGCGGACCATGCAATCGAGGTAACCCGATAGGTTGTACCGTTGTAGGTAACCGTGGCCGGAATGGTAACATCGCCGCTGTATTGGGTGTCGCCAGCAACGACCTCGATCGTCTTGTCGGCAGTGGAGGTGATTCCATAATAAATACCGTTGGCCTCAAAATCATAGGCCCACGCGCCCATCGTGCAACACCAGGCAACGAGAAGCATTGCGGTTTTCATGCAGACTCTTTTCATAAAAATATCCGTATTGAAAGGGTTTGATTTTTTGTTTCTTATCGGCACTGTCAAATGCCAGTCCTCCTTGTCTTGCAGACTTTCGCCACAAAAATAGGCCAAATCCGTCAGATTAAAAAAACAGCGTAGTAAAAGCTTCTCCCCTCCGATAAAGTTTTTTCAAGGAGAAGAGAGCCATTCTCCCAAAAATTCTTAAAGAGCCGGGGTGTATTGAAAAAAGCGGGAACGGAGAGAGCAGTATGAACGAAAAATCGTATTTTTGTAATTACGGTATCTCTCCACGCAGGAGTGCATACACATATATAAACTTTATTATCAATATCTTATAAGCCATGACCCGCAAATCGATTCTCATCGTCGGGCTGCTCCTCATCGCCCTGCTGCCGATGCAGGCTGCCCGCAAACTGACGAAAATATCGTTCGACAAGCTCACACACGACTTCGGTACCCTCTACGAGAAAGACGGCAACGCCACCTGCACCTTCCGCTTCGTCAACGAAGGGAAGACGCCGCTCGTCATACTCCGCGCGCAAGCATCGTGCGGCTGCACGGTACCCTCCTACCCCGAACACCCCATCGCTCCGGGCGACACGGCCGAGATGACCGTCGAATACCGCACCCGCCACCGTCCGGGAGAGTTTACCAAGTACATCTTTGTCTACTCCAACACCAAGCCCGACCGCACCACCCTGCAAGTGAAAGGCGTGGTGATTCCCGACAACGGCAACAACAGCGCCGAACCTTCGACCCGCAACTACCCGGCGGGCGAACTGCGCCCCCGCCCCGTCGCCCGATAAGCGGCAAGACTCCACCTCCAAGTAGCAAACACCTTAACCCTGCCCCATGAAACATATCGAGAACAACAGCGAATATGCCGGACTGTCGGTCAACCAGGGCGTCAGCCAACCCCCGTCGATAAACCCCTATCTGGCACAGAAACTGCAACACCGCCGCCGCGAATACACCGCCGCCGAGTACATCGAAGAGATACGCAAAGGCAACATTACCGTGCTGAGCCAGGCCGTCACACTGGTCGAGAGCCAGCTGCCCGAGCATCAGGCCATTGCCCAGGAGGTCATCACCGGCTGTCTGCCCTACGCCGGACATTCGGTACGCATCGGCATCACCGGCGTACCGGGGTCGGGCAAGAGTACATCGATCGATGCCTTCGGACTGCATGTGCTGGGCCGGGGCAGCAAACTGGCCGTGCTGGCCATCGACCCCAGCAGCGAGCGCTCAAAGGGGAGCATACTTGGCGACAAGACCCGCATGGAGCGGCTCTCTCAGGAGAAAAACGCCTTCATACGCCCTTCACCGTCGGCCGGCTCGCTGGGCGGCGTGGCCCGTAAGACACGCGAGACCATTATCCTGTGCGAAGCCGCAGGCTTCGACACCATCTTCGTCGAGACCGTGGGCGTGGGACAGTCCGAGACCGCCGTACACTCGATGGTCGACTTCTTCCTCCTTATCCAGCTGGCCGGCACGGGCGACGAACTGCAAGGCATCAAGCGCGGCATCATGGAGATGGCCGACGGCATCGTCATCAACAAGGCCGACGGCAACAACATCGAGAAAGCCAAGCTGGCACAGGCCCACTTCCGCAACGCCCTGCACCTCTTTCCCCCCACCCCGTCGGGCTGGGAGCCTCAGGTACTCACCTACTCGGGCTACTACGAAATAGGCATCGACAAGGTGTGGAAAATGATAGACGACTATATGGCCTTTGTGAAAAAGAACGGTTACTTCGACCGCCGTCGCCGCGAACAGTCGCGCTACTGGCTCACCGAGACCATCGACGAACAGTTGCGGGCCCACTTCTACCAGAATCCCGACATCGCCCGGCTGCTGACCGAGAAAGAGCGCCGCGTACTTGTGGGCGAAGAGAGCCCCTTCACAGCCGCCCAGGAAATTCTCGACCGCTACTTCGCACGATAGAATTCCTCCGTTATATACCCGCGAAGGCAACAATCCTCACCGGATTGTTGCCTTCGTCTTTTTTACAGGGATACTTTTACCGTGAAACCTCTATGCGGAAGGTGGCGGTGATGCGGCACTGCTCGACCTCGGCTGGGCAACGGAGAATGAGTGCGTTGCGCGTCTGCCGCCACTCCACGGGGGCATCGCTGCCCATGAGGGAGACGGCCTTAACCTGTGCCGCTTCGCGGGAAAGATAGCGTATGACAAGCGTCTCACCGGCACGGGGCACCTGCATGCAATAGGCATAGAGGGCACTGTCGGCTCCGAGGGTAAAACGGAAATCGCCCGTCGTGAAAGGCACCTCGGCCTGGCGGCGTCCGAGTTTGCCACGGGGCGTCATCGTGGCCGGGGTCAGCGGCGACTCACCCCACACGCGCCATGCCCGGCTTCCATAGATACCGGCGGCATTGACCTGCATCCAAGCCCCTATCTCATGCAACATGTCGACGCAGGCCGAGTCGAGCGAACCGTCGGGGCGTATGGGTATGTTCACGGCGCAGTTCCCGTCGCGCGACACACATTCGAGCAGGTAACGCACCACCGACACGGCATTGTAGTCGATGCCCTCGGCATAGAACCAGTCGCCCACAGGGGCTTCACCTATCCACATCTGGTCGCGCTTGATGCCTTTGGGTACGGTGTTTTCAAAGGTCGTCACGATGCCACGGCGACCGGCCGGGTGAAACTTGACGATGCTGAACACGTCGACCTCGCCGTGCTTCTTCAACGCCCGGTTGTAGTACGAGGCAATGACCCGCTGGGCGGCATTGCTCTTGGTTCCGGTACCGGTGCGTATGCCACAGAAGGGTTGCAGGGTGTTGCCGTCGGTGTAGATAAAGTCGGGGTCGTACTTCTCGATGGCATCTTCGATGCGCAGGGCCCACTGCGTGGTGTACCAGCGGGCATAGTCCTGATGGCGGGTGAAGATACCCTCTTCGGGGCGGTTCACAAACTCGTCCATCGTCTTGTACTCCCGCAGGTTTATCCCGTAGAGCCATTGCAGCGGATAGGGCTCCCACCAGCGGCCCTCGGCACTCTCGTAGACGAGGCGTCCGTCGTAGGGAACTCCGGCATAGGAGCCGGTAGAGTCGCACTCAAAGGCCGTCTGCCACCACCACCAGGTGTACTCGTGATGGAAGGTGATGCCGAAGTGCATGCCCTGAGCCCGAATGGCGGCGGCCCACTCGCCCAGCAGGTCGCGGTGGGGACCGATGTTGACCGAGTTCCACGGCTGGTAACGCGAGTTCCACAAGTCATAGTTGTCGTGATGCACCCCCAGGATAAAGAGGTAACGGGCACCGGCCTCGTAGAAGAGTCGGGTATAGGCCTCGGGGTCGAGATGTTCGGGATTCCAGGTGCGCAGCACATCTTTATAGCCCACCTGCGAGGGGTGGCCATATTTTTTGAGATGGGCCTCGTAGGCCGGATAATCGCGCTGATAGAGCCGGCGGGCATACCAGTCGCCGCACTCGCCCACTGCCTGGGGGCCGAAGTGTACCCAGAAGCCGAACTTGGCCTGACGCAACCAGGCCACCTCTTCGGGATAAGGGGCGCTGATGCTGTCCCACGTCGGGCCGAAAGGGCCTTCCCACATGGGGAAATCGCTCTTCATCTCGGCATAATCACGACGGTCGCCGAGGGGTACCGAGGCAGCCGGAAGGGTATCGGGCAGAGGGGGTAAGGCCAGTGTCTCGGGCAGCAGCAGCGTGTCGGGTGCCATCGCCGGCGAAGGGGTGGCGTGTGCCACGGCTCCTGCCATCAGAAGGGGGAAAACAAATGTGGCTATGCGCAAGTGTTTCATGGTCGTGATAGGAAAAAGGTTAACGTGTGACAAACTTACGAATTTTCAACACAAGGAGCGCGGCCGGCACAAAAAAAACTCCACCTCAACGAGGCGGAGTTTTCAGAAATTATACCGAATGGCTGTTTTTTACATGCGGTCGGGTACCTGAATGCCCAGCAGCGACATGGCCGTGCGCACCACCCGTGCCACCTGTGCCGAGAGCAGCAGACGGAAGGCTTTGACCTCGGCATCGCTCTCGCGCAGAATCGAGAAGTCGTGGTAGAACTGGTTATACTCCTTCACCAGGTCGTAGGTGTAGTTGGCGATGAGGGCGGGGCTGAACTGCTTGCCGGCCTCGGCCACCACGTCGGGGAAGGCAGCCAGATTCTGAACAAGCGAAATCTCCTTGTCGGAGAGGGCTATGTGAGCCGAAGCCTCGGCAGGAACGGCAATTCCCTCATCGGCCGCCTTACGCAGCACCGAGCAGATGCGGGCATGGGTGTACTGGATAAAGGGACCCGTGTTGCCGTTGAAGTCGATAGACTCCTTGGGGTTGAAGGTCATGTTCTTGCGGGGGTCGACCTTCAAGATAAAATATTTGAGAGCGCCCAGTCCCACCATGGTCGACACGGCGTCGGCCTCTTCGGGCGTGCAGCCGTCGAGCTTGCCCAGCTCGGCCGATGTTTCGCGGGCGGTATTCACCATCTCGTCGATGAGGTCGTCGGCATCGACCACCGTACCCTCGCGCGACTTCATCTTGCCCTCATGCCGTAGGAGAAGTGTACCAGGTCGCGGCCCCACTTGAAGCCGAGACGGTCGAGGAGTATCGAGAGCACCTGGAAGTGATAGTTCTGCTCATTGCCCACGACATAAATCATGCGGTCGATGGGGTAGTCGCGGAAGCGCAGCTTGGCCGTACCGATGTCCTGCGTCATGTACACCGACGTACCGTCGGCCCGGAGCAGCAGTTTCTGGTCGAGTCCCTCGTCGGAGAGGTCGGCCCACACCGAACCGTCGTCCTTGCGGAAAAGCACGCCCTTTTCGAGCCCTTCGAGTACCTTCTCCTTGCCTTCGAGGTAGGTCTGCGACTCGTAATAGATTTTGTCAAAGTCGACACCGAGACGACGGTAGGTCTCGTCAAATCCGGCATAGACCCAACTGTTCATCATCTCCCACACGCGGCGCACCTCGGCATCGCCGGCCTCCCACTTGCGCAGCATCTCGCGCGCTTCGGCCATGAGGGGCGAAGCGGCTTCGGCCTCCTCCTTGCTCATGCCCTGGGCCTGCAACTCGGCCAGCTCCTGCTTGTAGTGCTTGTCAAAGAGCACATAGAAGTCGCCGATGAGGTGGTCGCCCTTCTTGCCGGCCTTTTCGGGGGTGATGCCATTGCCCCACTTCTCCCAGGCCAGCATCGACTTGCAGATGTGGATGCCGCGGTCGTTGACGATGTTGGTCTTCACCACCCGGTTGCCGCAGGCCTGCATGATGCAGGCCAGGCTGTAACCCAGCAGGTTGTTGCGCACATGACCCAGGTGCAGGGGTTTGTTGGTATTGGGCGAGGAGTACTCAATCATTACCAGCGGAGCATCGGGAGCGACCTCGCGCACCCCGTAGTGGGGAGCGGCGGCGATGGCATTGAGTTGGCTCACCCAGCAGGCAGGTGCAATGACCAGGTTGAGGAATCCCTTCACCACATTGTACGAGGCGACCAACTCGGGGTGTTGAGCCTTGATATACTCGCCTATCTCGGTAGCTGTCGCCTCGGGCGACTTGTGCGAGGCTTTGAGGAAGGGAAACACCACCAGCGTGAGGTTGCCTTCAAACTCTTTCTTGGTCTTCTGCAAACCCAGTGATTCGGGGGCGACCTTCGTTGCGTAGAGGGCTTCGATGGCCTCCGAGAGGGCTTGTGCTATTTGATTTTCGACTTTCATAATTTCTTGTTTAGGATTTTACTCTCCCGCCCCGACATGCGGCAGCACGGCACGGCGAGAGGGCAAAGGTACGACTTTTCGGGCAATATGCGAAGCGGTACCGCGAATCAAAGGCTTTCGAGAATCTTTTTCAGGACGACCTGTGCCGAAATTTCGCGGTTGGCGGCCTCGGGTATGACAATCGACTGCGGGCTCTCGATGACCTCGTCGGTAACAATCATGTTGCGGCGCACGGGCAGGCAGTGCATGAAGTAGGCGTTGTTGGTAAGTGCCATCTTCTCGGCATCGACGGTCCAGGAGCGGTCGGTGTTGATAACCTTGCCGTAGTTGGGGTCGGTATAGGCCGACCAGTTCTTGGCATAAATGAAGTCGGCCCCTTCGAAGGCCTTGCGCTGGTCATACTCCACACGGGCCTTTCCCACGAAGCGGGGGTCGAGTTCGTACCCCTTGGGGTGGGTGATGACAAAGTCATAGTCGGTCTCGTTCATCCACTCGGCAAACGAGTTGGCCACGGCCTGCGGCAGCGCCTTGGGGTGCGGGGCCCAGGTGAGCACGACCTTGGGACGCGGGGTCTTCTTGTACTCCTCGATGGTGATGAGGTCGGCAAAGCTTTGCAGCGGGTGACGGGTGGCCGCCTCCATGCTGAACACGGGGCGTCCCGAGTATTGGATAAACTGCGAGATGATTTTCTCTTCGTAATCGTCGGCCTTGTTTTCAAAACGGGCAAAGGAGCGCACGCCGATGATGTCGCAGTAGCAACCGATGACGGGAATGGCTTCGAGCAGGTGCTCGGTCTTGTCGCCGTCCATGATGACGCCGCGCTCGGTTTCGAGCTTCCAAGCGCCCTGGTTGATGTCGAGTACGATGACGTTCATGCCCAGGTTCATGGCCGCCTTCTGGGTGCTGAGGCGGGTGCGCAGGCTCGAATTGAAGAAAATCATGATGAGCGTCTTGTTCTTTCCCAAATGCTGGTAGGCAAAACGGTCGGCCTTCACGGCGAAAGCCTCTTGCAGGGCGGCGTTCAGGTCGCCCAGGTCTTTGACAGAAGTGAAATGTCTCATATCGGAATGTTTTTTTGTTATTTTCGCACTTGTCCGTTTCCGGTAACAATATATTTGTAGCTGGTAAGCTCGGGCAGAGCCATGGGCCCGCGAGCGTGGAGCTTCTGGGTGCTGATGCCTATCTCGGCACCGAAGCCGAACTGGCCGCCATCGGTAAAGGCGGTCGACACGTTGGTGTAGACACAGGCGGCATCGACCTCGCGGGTGAAGCGGGCACAGGCCCCGGCATCTTCGCTCACGATGCACTCGCTGTGCTGCGAGGAGTAGCGGGCTATGTGTTGGAGGGCGCCGTCGAGCGAATCGACGGTTTTCAGCGCCATCTTGTAGTCGAGAAACTCGGTGCCGAAGCTATGGTCGTCGGCCGGCCGCAACAACGCCTCGGGATAGGCGCCTTGCAGGGCGGTAAGAGCCGGCCCGTCGGCATAGATGACGACATCTTTCCCGGACAGCGGAGCGCAGAGGGCGGGCAGGTCGGCGAGCCGCTCGCGGTGCACGATGAGGCAGTCGAGGGCGTTGCACACCGACACGCGGCGGGTCTTGGCGTTGAACACGATGTCGCGCCCCTTTTCGAGGTCGCCGGCGCGGTCGAAATAGGTGTGGCACACACC